>CALHBQ010000129.1 GCA_937930815.1 uncultured Saprospiraceae bacterium
AATCATGCGACTATTAAGTTTACTTTCTATTATCGTTCTTTTTTCGTGTAACGAACCGCCGACTCCTTCTGCAACAGCTAATCTCTTAGTGAATGGAAAATTGCCGATTTTGGGAGAAGTTAAGATTGAAAATGGAGATACGACTCATCACTCGATTCCAGATTTTTCATTTACGAATCAAAATGGAGAAACGGTTACCAATGCCACTTTTGAGGGTAAAGCATATATCACAGATTTCTTTTTTACTTCTTGCCCAACGATCTGCCCGAAGGTAAAAAAGCAGATGCTCCGAATTTATGATAAACATAAAACTAACCCAAATTTGAAGTTGGTTTCCTATACCATTGATCCGAAAAGAGATAATGTTGAACATCTTGGAAATTATGCAAGAAACCTTGGCGTCACTACTGAAAATTGGCAATTTTTAACTGGTGATAAATGGGAACTGCATGGAATTGCAGATGACTACTTCAGTATCGCCATCGAAAATGATGATGCTCCAGGTGGGTTCGATCACAGTGGTCGATTGATTTTAGTTGATGAAAATCGCCATATTCGTTCATTTTGTGACGGCACTGATCCAAAGAGTGTCGATGGTTTTTTGAACGATATAGAATTGTTGTTGAAAGAGGATTACAATGAATAAATTTAGAAATGAGTAAATGATTAAATATTTCTACTCTTTTGTGAATAAACTACATTTTATCGCAAGGCACTAATAATCAGTTAGTTACTAAATCAAAAAAAGTAAATCAGACAAGTATTTAAGTTAAAGAATGTGTACCTTTGAAGTACTTTGAATCTATATTTAGATTCAAAGTACTTCATGAGAAACAAAAATTTTACGGAATCATTTTTCCGAGGGACAACACACTTTTTAACTGACATACTATGAGGATCGATTTACAACCGAATCGAAGCATTTATCTTAATGCCTTGCATCTATTGCATAATGCACTTGACTTGAATGAACTTTTTCAAGACAAAGCTCCAGAGGAATTCCTTTCTGAGATATTTAGTATCAATCAATTTAATGGAAGTTTGACGCCAGAAGAAAGCTGCGATAAAAAATTGCGGCACCTTTTCTTTGAGTCAAAAAATTTGGAACGAATCAAAGGCCACAAATCTTTGGCTGTAGGATTTCCATTGTTTGTTGCGCCTGATGAAGATGGTCAGGTGGTTGCACCTCTGTTTTTGGTAAATATTGAATTGGAACAAATTCAAGACAAAGGAAATAATTGGGCGGTTGCAAAAAATGCAAATCATCATGTGCGTTTCAATCCTTTTTTGGAAAAATACTTTGAGCAGAAATTTGAGGAAGGATATAGTTCCAAGTTATCAGATTTGGTAAAAAGACCGGATTTTAATTTTAAAAATATTCAGGGCTATGTTTCTGAATTTGCTTTGAATAATCAGTTAGAAATTCCTTCTATTTATAAAGTTTTTCGAGTGCCAGGTGAAGGTGAATTGGCGAAAGTAAGTGAGCGAGGTAATATCAAGTGGTCAGGTATGATGGGGATTTTTCCACCATTGCTTGGAGATGATTTTGAGATTGATCAAGAAACTATTTCATCAGATTTTTTCAGCGAAACACCAATTGAAAGAACCGATAAGCATGATTTTGGTCTTATAGAAATGGATCCTTGGCAAGAGTCCGCTTTTCAAGGAACATTGAAAAATCAGAACTTTTTGGTCTCTGGAGCAAAAGGATCAGGTAAAAGTAGAATCGTTTTGAACGCCATTCTGAATGGTCTTTCCAATGGAGAAAAAACAATCGTTATTTCCAATCGAGTTTCTGCATTGAATGAATTGCAGACAGGACTTTCTAAGGCTTTGGATGCACCGCTTCATTTTTTAATGAAGAATGAAGGAATGGAACGCGCTCAGTTTTTGGCTTTATTAAAAGCGACTGCACAGTCCAATCGCAAACCAAGTTTTGATGCTTCAGATTGGAAATATAAGGTTAACAAAACAGCAAGGGAGAAAAATAAATTGGATAAGGTCTATCATGCGGTGAATGATCCGATTTTTGGAAAATTTAATTGGACCGATGTCGTTGGTCTTTTCTTGAAAAATAATTCGATTGAAGGAAAAGAGAAATTGAGTAGTCAATTGAAGGTTCAAGATTTTGACTATAATTTTAATGAATATGAAGGTTTGGATTTTGGTGTTTCAAGATGCCAAGAACCTTATTCGAAAATTCAGGATTTTAATCATCCGTTGAATACTTTTCACGAAAGTGTATTTCTTGAACATTCGAAAGAAGATGCGCTTCAATCGGTTGAGACACGAATCAGTGATTTTAAAAATAAAGCAACTGATTTACAAAGTCAATTTATCGAAAGATCGGATAATTATAAAACGGCACTTCAAGATTCTTACGAAAATACCTACACGACCCTTTCTGGGAAATTGGAATCTCTGAAGGACTATATTGAAGATTCTGAAAACAAACACGGAAAGCATTTTACAGAAGGATTTTTCGAATGGGTAGGTTTCAAATCTTACTTTTCAAAGAAAAATAAGGCCATCTATAATGACCGAAAATTATTGGTTAAAAAATATGAAGACTTGCGTTTGACTTACCGTCAAAACAAATCATTCGAAAGTGTTTTTGAAAAAGAAGTAGACACACGGGAGGTAAAGTTGATTCAGGAAAAGTTGGCAGCGCTCAACACAGATTTGGAATCGTGGAGAGGGACTATCAACGGAAGTGTGCAGGAACAAATGTCAAAATTGACGAGCCGTTCCGTCAATACGAAAGTAGAAGGTCATCAAGTTTTAATAATTGAATTAGAAGAAAAATTGGATGGTTTTATCACGGAAATAAATGAATCACAATTGTTTCAAGACAATTTTACCAACAAGATGTTGACGTTGGTGAAGAAGCAACAGTATTTAGAAAATATCATTGAAGACCTCGAAAAAGCAGAACACAATTTAACTGATTTTGATATCTTTTATGATTGGCGTTCAAAGTGGTTGGCCCTTCCAAAATCAGGAAAAAAAGTAGTAAAAGCAGTCATCAAAGTGAAAGCGGATGATTGGGGAGCAGCATTTAGAAGTTGGTATTTATTTAATTTTTTAAATAAAGTACAATCTCCTGAGTTGCCAAAAGAAGATGCAAGTTTAAAGGAATTTGTAGATGATTATTTGGAATTGAAGCTGATGATTCCAAATCAAATCCAACACGTATGGGCAGAGAAAAAGCAAAAAGCAATTACTGAAATCAGAAGAGGACATCGATCGGTTTATCAATATTTTGATGGTAAAAATGTCGATGCATTTAATCAAAAACCAATAGGGGAGACCCTCAATAAATCATGGAATGAAATCACGAATTTGATTCCTGTTATTTTCTGTACGCCAGAGGTTGCTTTCTCTTTTTTAAAAAATAATTCAGAGACTCCGATTTTTGATAGAATCATTTTTGAGGAAGCCAATCTGTTGGGATTAACCAAATCGTTGAATCTTTCGAAGTTAGGAAAACAGCGTTTGGTGATAGGAGATCAAGGTCCTATTTCATCTGACATTGAGAATAGCTTTTTGGACTGGGCAAGTGCTCAAAATATTGAAAGTATCCAACTTCGAAAAAGTTACGGACAGACAATTAACAACTTAACTGCATTTAATAATGCCGCTTTTATTCCTGAAAATATTCCGACAACTGCCAGTTCTACGAAAGTGAATATTGAAGCAAATAATTTCAAAATTCAATCAGTTAACGGCCGTTTTTCAGAAGAAAGCTCAACCAATGAGGCAGAGGCAAATCATATTTTACACCTATTAAATCAGATTCAACAAACACCACAGAGGACTTATCCTTCTGTAGGGATTGCTTGTTTTACTTATCAGCAACGTGATTTTATTTCACACTTTTTGTCAGATATAAAAAGGAAGAATGCATCTGGTGTGGATACGATTAAACATTTGGAACGAAATGGTTTAGGAGTTTTTGATATTGCAAATATGACGGCGGAGCAGTTTGATATTGTCATCGTTTCGTTGACTTACGGTGCATTAAATACGCAAGGTGAAATCACCAAACAAATCGAAGAACTCAATAAGGATAGCGGATTGAAAAAGATTTATTCTTTTGCGACCAGCCCAAAACAAGAATTGATTTTGGTGCATTCCATTCCAGAAAATACGCTTGAAAAATATACATCTGATTCCTCAAAAAGTGGTCTTTACCGACTTGCGAAATTTATCGAATTTGGAAATTTATTAGAATCAGGAAAAGCAGAAGAAGCTTCCAATTTACTTGAATCACTTTATGCCAATGCCGATTTAGTGGAGCGTCATATTCCAGAAAGTATATTCAATGCAGAGGTTGCAAGAATCCTAAAACCCTATTTTGAAACAGGTCGTATTGGCCTCAATTTAGATTGGTCCAAAATGGTCATTCCACTTTACACAACCGATAAAGAAGGCGTGTTGCAAACGTTTCTTGAGGCAGATGCCTTTATCAGTCATGCGCCAAATACTTCTTATTTGTGGGAATACAATCAGCGCGAAAAAGCGAAGGAAGGAAAATTGACTTTCGTTCCGATTTGGTCGGTTGATTGGTGGAAAAACGCTGAGGAGGAAGCTCGAAAATTAGCGGCTCTCATCATCAAAATGGATAAAGAAAGTAAGAAAAAACCTAAGAAGGATTCTAAAGGATTCTTTGAGAGTTTGTTTGGGTAAGGGTTAGTTTATTGAGTTGACTGGTTGATTGAGTTGATTAAGACTAAGCGAGTTCATAAGACTTTTCGACTTGGGATTCCAATCACTCAACAATCAATTTCACCTTTTCCTTTTTGGTTTTAACCTTCAACCAATTCGTTAGTTTTTCGCGTTCAGCTCTGAGCGGTTTCTTTTTGAATTTGGTATAGACAAGTACAACGGTATCTCTTTTGATAGAATCATTTGTACCAATAATGATATTGTCGGAAAGGGTAAATTCCGTTAAGTTGGTAAAAATGGATTTTGCTTCAGCAGCAAAATCATCAACCTCAAAGTTATTTGACTTAAGGTGAAGGATTTCATTTTTTAAAGATTGAATAGTGCTATCTTTTTTGCTAATTGCCTTCTTTGTCGTTTTACCAGTTTTTTCAACGTATTCTTTTAATAAAGCGAGATCATCATCACCTACGTAATCTGCCCCTTGATTGATTTTTATCTTATTTTCTTTGCCAAATTTCTTTTCAAAATTGGATTGGATAATTGCTAATTGATCCTCTTCCAACCTATCTCCATAAAGCGTCAATTCCAGCTCACTTCCCTCTGCGTGGTAACTAACGGTTTTGGTGATTACTTTGCAGCCAGTGGGTTTGATATTACTATTGATAAAGGATTCACAGTTCTGGGTAAAGACCGTTTTACTGACCACATTGAACGCCGTGATAATACTTGGAATGATGGTCGCAATCGCAATGATGGCAATGTACCGTTTGACTCGAGCTTCTCTTTCTGGTTTTTCAAATACCTTTTTTCTATATTTTAAAACCCGAACAATCATGTAAGTGGAGAGGCTGATAAAAACGCTATTAATACAAAAAAGATAAAGCGCACCAAAGAAGAAATCCCAATTGAGATTGGCCAATCCATAACCAGCCGTACAGAGCGGTGGCATCAGAGCTGTTGCGATTGCTACACCTGGGACGGCATTACTTTTTTCCTTTCTTGAACTCGCAACGATACCGGCTGTTCCGCCGAAAAAGGCAATCAATACGTCCCAAAAATTGGGCGAAGTTCTTGCCAAAAGCTCAGACTGAGCCTCGTTTAGAGGAGATAACCAAAAGTATAGGGCGGAAGCTAAAACACTCATCAGGACAGCTATACCAAGATTCTTAAGTGCTTTTACAATTAATTGAAAATCGTTGATCCCCATGCCCAAACCGATCCCCATAATTGGGCCCATGATTGGGGAAATAAGCATGGCACCGATTATCACAGCAGTAGAGTTGACGTTGAGCCCAACAGAGCAAACTAAGATTGCGAAAATTAGAATCCAAAGATTGGCACCTCGAAAGATGATTCCTTTAGTGATGTCTTCTTTCGTATCGCGTTCGTGAGCCTTATCGGCGTCGCGAAGATTGAAGAGATCGGTTAACCAATCCGTAAGGGCTTTGAAGAAATTTTTGTTTTTCGCTTCAACTGATTCGTTCATTCTCGACGTAATTGGGAGTTCATCAAAATTTCGGGTAAAGGTAGTTTATAAATAAAAATCAAAATGAGCAATCAAAATCAAAAAATGAATTGAGATTGCAATTTTTCATTTGTTGATAGTTTTGTACCTGCCGAAAGTTGGATGTTAATGAGTCGCTTATGGAACATCCAACTTTTAACCTTAAACTTTCAACAAAATGAAATTGATTAATGAATTTAGATATAACCATTTTTCCAAGGATAGATGATAGGGTTCAGCCATGCTACTAATCGGTCAAATTCCAAACCCAATTGCCTTCTGCATCAAAATATCCAACTTTATCACCTTGCTCAACACGGAAGAGACCTTCGCCTGCATAGGTGATGTATTCGTAGTCAGGTTGTACGATAGACTCGCCCTGATTGTTCGTCAAGCCACTAAAACCTTTGATTCGAACTTTAGCAAATCCATTTTCGAATTTACTGATTTTGTCATATTTGGGAGGCGTGATTTCTATTCCTTTTTGGTTGATGATTCCCCATCGTCCATCCATTTGAACCACCGCCACACCGTGCTGAAATTTACTCGCTTTTTGATAATAGCCGTCGTACAATTTCGCCTTTTCAGTAATGTAATAAAAGCGATAACTGGAGTCACGAACCAAGCCACGGCCTTCACTAAAGTCGAGTAGACGATTGATTTTTGGTTCAACCACAACGTTCCCATCTGTGTCCAATAAACCTGCTTTTCTGAGTCCCATATAAACGACTGCGATTCCGTTATTAAAATCGAGGCATTTAGAGAATTGAGGTTCGATGAGCCATTTTCCTTTTTTATTAATAAATCCACATCTGCCTTCCTGTTGTACGGCAACAAATCCCTCAGAGAAATTAGAAACCTTGGAGTACCTTGCTGGAATCGTAATTTCTCCTTTAATATTAATGAAACCATATTGGTCACGGTGCTTCACCGCTGCATATCCTTCATGGAATGGTTTGATGTCTCTGAAGTCATTTTGGGTTACTAAAATGCCACGTAAATTGATAAGACCATATCGAATATTTTCAGATCCATAACGCACTTTGGCCAATCCAAATTCATTGAAAGGGCCGATATGAGAGTACTTAGGAGAAAGAATATATTCGCCATCTAAACCTATTAGACCAAATTTTCCACCTTCCATTACACGAGCGACTTTGAATTGAAAATCATGTGCTTTTTGGAAAGTATTTTCAAAAACTGGTGTACCCGTTTTATCAATATAAGTGTATCCTTTATTGGTATAAATCCAAGCTAAGCCATTATTGAAATTACCGGCTCTAATGAATTCTGCGGGCAATTTCATTTCCCCTTGACTGTCAGCAAATCCCCAGTTGTTTCGCAATTTAACCGCTGCTAATCCATTGCTAAAATTGGAAACATCTTGAAAGCGACAAGGGATAATTTCAGTTCCGAGGTTATTGACAAAACCCCAAAGATTGTTGCGTTTTACAGCCAGTTTTCCTTCGCTGTAAAATCCGATTTCGTCAAAGACAGCACCTACTTGTATCTGTCCTAAAGTATCAATCAATCCGTATTTAGGTTCTTTTTTATAAACCCGTATGACCTTATTTCCAGTTTTATCTAAGAAGCTAATTTCGTCAAAATCGAATGGAATCAATTGCTTACCCATGAAGTTGTAAGCTCCCCATTTGCCATCTTTTTCTACAATGCCTACATCGTTTGTGAAATCTTTGGCGTAGTCAAATTGAGGGTCGATTCTTATTTTTCCTAAAGTATCCAAATAACCCCATTGGCAGTTATCACAAATCAATTCTGCGTCTTGATTAAACTGTTGATCGTGCGCTGTGAAATCTACCATTTTGGCAGGGGAGTAGAGGCCGTCGAGATATTCATGCAAATTACCCAGTCCTTTATTTTTTGGCTCTAAATCTCCGCTCAGCGTTCCTTGAATA
Organism: uncultured Saprospiraceae bacterium; assembly: GCA_937930815.1. Taxonomy (GTDB): domain Bacteria; phylum Bacteroidota; class Bacteroidia; order Chitinophagales; family Saprospiraceae; genus JAGQWW01. Next base: position 8,089 of record CALHBQ010000129.1, read on the forward strand.
CTCATTCGAGCCAAGCCCTCCGAGAATCGACCGATGTAGCTAAAATCTTTACGAATAATAGTTCCGGTTTTTGAGATTAAACCATGCTTTCCATTTTCGAAAACACAATGAGCAACGGGTAGTTTTTTCCTAAAATCTTCCAATTCAATATGTCGGAATTGAAGATCTGCAATCACATTTCCAGTGATGTTTTCAACCAATCCAAAAACCATTTCTAAACGATAAGACGTTTGATCAAAATTGATTTTTGAGGATCTAAATGTTCCAACTAAAGTCAAGTTTAATTTTTGGTCCACTCGAACATAGTCGAATACTGGATCAATTTTATTCGTTCCTGATTCGATACTTCGCAAACCCCACTTATCGGTGGTCGCTTCATAAAACCATTCAAAATATTCGAGTACTAGATTTGAATTGAAATCTTGTTCATTGGTCAATTCATCTGGGTTAGGTCTCCCGATATTGATGGTAAACATTTCACCCAAATTACTTTCATCCATGACTCTTCCTTCGTCATCAAATTCGATAATCGTCAAAATATTTCCATTGAAACATTTCGCTTGTTTTTTCTCAAATTCGATTTTTGAATATTCAGCTTTGATGACCTGTTCTCCCTTTAGATTACAGGCACCAAATTTTCCGTTTTGTTTGATGGCACAAAACTTATTTTTGATAGGAGCGATATATTCAAACTCAAAAGGAATAACGTCTTGACCTTCGTGATTTACAATACCCCAAAGATTCTTATTTCTAACTCTAAAAAGGTTTTTTCCGTAAGGTTGGATCTCATTAAAGGTAGGTTCTAAAACCCAATCTCCGTCCTGATTCATAAGCCCCAAGGCTGGTCCTTTTTTTACAATAACATACTCGCCAGGAAAAGCAAAAAAGTTATCATAGGAATCATCAGAAACCAATTTCTGCCGCTTTATAGAAAAAAGATAATTGAATTTTTCAATTGATAATTTGATGAAATTGGGTGTAATTTTTTTCCAAGATTGGAATTCATTATCCAAAACGATATTTCCATTATGGTCAATTGCTCCCCAAAGATTTTCTTTGAGGTGGAAAATCAAATTTTTATTGATGATTTCGAATCGTTCGTTTTGGGCAGAGAGCAGCACTTTACCCGCTTTGTTCAGAAGCCCAGATTTCCCTTTATTTTTTATTAAAAATAATTCGTTTTGAAAAAGAGAAATATGTTCGAAGGCAGGTGTATGGATATTTTTTCCGAATCTATCGACGATACCCCAAAGTTTGCCTTTTCTGAATTTTAGGAAGTCTTCGTTCAAATATTCTACCTCATCAAATCCAGCAGGAAGTACCGTTTCTGATTTCAAATTTATGACCTTCCAAAAACCTTTTTCTTTAACAGAAATGAGGTTTTTGTTTAAGATTTTCGCATCCTCAAATAGTGGTTGGATGGTTACTTTTGGCGAATTATCAAATACTCCAACCAAACCCCGTTGTTGCATAACAGCCAAACCACAGGGCAAAAATTCACCAATCGCATCATAGTCAGGTTGAATCACTAATTCACCATCTGTATTGATGAGCCCCCATTTTTTATTGATTTTTACAGGAAAGTATTGTTGCCCAGCCACAGGGCAAGCAAGCAAAAGAACAACCGACAAAAAGAAGAATCTCTTTAAATTTGTCATTAGAAAAATCTGATCCAGAATCAAAAAGGATTAAATAATTGGATTAGGCGGTAGTGTGGGTAACCTCATAAATTAATAAAACACTAATATATTACTTTTCACTAAAAAGAACAAACCAAACGTATGGCTTAGGGTCAAAAATTGCCCAAATGTATAATTTTAAAAGGTGATCAGGGATTATCTGAAGACACTATCTTATTTTAGTTTATTTTTATTCAAATTTTTAGGTTTTCAATCCTCCAATCAAGTTTGTAACTAACTCTTTTTCAAGCTCTAATGTATTGATATTTTTATTTTTTGAATACCAAGAATAAAGCCAGCGCAAGGTTGATAAAATCGAAAAAGAAGCTATTTCAATATTTACTGGGCGGATAAATCCATCGTTAATCGCTTCTTTAAAAATAGCTTTGAAAACTTGCTCGTATTCATTTCGCATTTCTATAAATTCACTTAAAGCATCCCCATCCAGATGTACCCATTCGTTTGGAATAAGGGAGACGCCATCCGTATTTTCAATAGTGATTCTAACTTGACTTGCGATAATGCGTTCCAATTTTTGGATGGAAGTCAGTGGTGCTGTATTGATTTCGTGGATACTTTTAGTGTATTGTTTTGCGAGTGGAATCAAAAATGCCTGAAGAATCTCCTGTTTGGACTTAATATGATTGTAGAGACTGGCCGATTCCATGCCCATCTCTCTTGCAATATCTCGAATAGAAGTAGCAGCATATCCTCTTTTATGGAAAAGGTGCGCTGCTTTTTCCAAAATTTCGGTTCGCCTTGATTTATCTTTTTTTGCCAATGGAATGGGTTGCTTTACTAAATCTCAAAGTTATAGCCCTGAGATTGAAGTTGTTCATATTTGGCAGTATCAAATGAATATAATTTGGCAGGGCGATGAGAAACGCCTTTTTGACTTTCGTTTAAATCTGTAAGCAATTTGGTCGAAAGTAGCTTTTTACGGAAGTTTCTTTTGTCCAACTCCTTTTCTAAAATTGCCTCGTAAACTTTTTGTAACTCCGTGAGGGTGAATTTTTTTGGAAGCAACTCAAAACCGACAGGGTAGGAGCGGATTTTCCACTTTAATTTATCAAAGCAAGTTTTTAAAATCGGCATATGATCAAAAGCCAATTCTTTTATCGTTGAAATGTCGTGCCACTCCACATGACTTGCGAGTGAAGCTGGTGTAAATTCGAAATTATCAATTTTAATCAAAGAATAGTAGGCAATCGTAATTACTCGTCCAAGTGGGTGACGGCCAACCTTTCCAAAAGTATGTACTTGCTCTAGATAGACATCTTTTAAGCCAGTTAACTCTCCGAGTACTCGTCCAGCTGCCGAGTCCAAATCTTCATTTGGATAAACTAAATCACCAGGCAAAGCCCACTGATCTTTAAATGGCTGTACTCCACGTTTTATCAAAAGCACTTTGAGATCACCTTGATCAAAGCCAAAAATGACTGGGTCAACAGAGAAAGCAGATTTGAAAAATTTCTTTTCTTCAGACATATATTAGCTGAAATTTCAAGAATTGGTGTTTAAATCGGAAAATTTCGTTCTTTTTCTTGATTTCGCCACAAAATTAGAAAATTAAAGTAATTCTCCCACTATTCAGAAACAATGGCAATTTTACCCGTTTTGTTGACTGCCATTCGAGTTATTTTTGTGATTCCATAATTGGCCAAATCAATAATCGGAAGCCAGCTTGAATCAATCGATGGATGAAATTTAAATAAAGTCGATCCACTTCCCATCAAAATTGTCCCATCTCTCAAAATCACAAAATCCTCTGCACCCGGTTTTGTTTTGGTGAGAATTTTTGTTTTGTAATTAGAAATATTGAGCTCTTGTATATACCAAGTCGAATCTGTTGCTTTGTAAACGTATGCTAAATTTCCATTTGGAAGTTTTTGAAAACATCTTCCAATATAAGAAGTGAGTTTGATAGATGAATTATCACGCGTATCTGCAACCGCTAAATAGTGTGGTTCATCCACCATAAATAGCGCAACTTTATTTTTATTCAACCAAAAGTGATAACCAATATTAGTCATGTTGTTTAAAATAGGTTCTCCTTTTGTGGAGCGGTCAATTGGTAATTTCCATAAACGCTGAACGCCATTGGGCTCAGTTTTAATAACAGAAAATTCTCCAGAACTGAAAATATTGGTTGCGGAATATTCGCCTTCGGGAGTTGAAGTAACTTTGGAAACAGTTCGTTCTGCCAAGTTCAATTTTACGATATCTGGCGCTCCTTCTTTCGTTGAAGTGGAAGTCAAGTAAATAATATGATCGTTAAAAAAGGCAGGCTGATTGTTGTATCCACCTAAATTGAATTTGGTCAAAAACTTAGGCCTTGAAAACTTAAACAAACTATCATGAACTTGCTGATAGTTGAAAAGATAAACATTGGTAGGAGGATGATTTTGTCCAACTGCGAACAAAGGCAAAAGTACTAAGAGTACTAGGTGTGTAAATTTCATCTTGTAAAGTTTTAAAGTTGGTTTGGGATGAAATTAAGAAAAATTGACTGTTTGATTGTTATAATTGTTTGATAGTTTTTAGTTGAATTGAACAATCATAGATGTGTACTTCGAGCGAAGCCGAGAAGCACAGAAACGGAGACCTGATTTCCATTTTGTGCTTCTCGGCTTCGCTCGAAGCACGACTTAGGGAATTACCCAAGCATCTCCGTCACCTGTTTCACCACATTATCACCCGTAAACCCAAACTTCTCATCCAAGACCGTGTAAGGTGCAGAATATCCAAAATGATTCAATCCCCAAACTTTTCCATTGGAACCAACTAATCCTTCTAAAGTGACAGAAAGACCAGCAGTCATTCCAAAACGAGGAACATCATTTGGCAACACAGCTTGCTGATAATCAGTAGGTTGTGTTCTGAAAACGCCCTCACTTGGTACAGAAACGATTCTTACATTTAGGCCTTTTTCTTTGGTGAGCTTCTCTGCGCCATCGACCAAAGTTGCCACCTCAGAGCCATTGGCCAAAAGAATAATATCTGGTTTGCCATCGCAATTTTTAACAATATAGCCACCTTTTTTGGCGCCTTGCGCTTGCTCATATCGGTTCATTGCTGGAATCTCTTCAACATTTTGTCGAGAGAAAACTAAACCCGTTGGACTGTCATTATTTTCTAAAGCCATTCTCCAAGCCACTGTTGTCTCGTGACCGTCAGCAGGGCGAAGCGCCAAAAGACTATTTTTATGAGAATGATTTTGTAATTTTTCTAATAAACGCAATTGTGCTTCTTGCTCAATTGGTTGGTGAGTAGGCCCATCTTCTCCTACTCTGAACGCATCGTGTGTCCATAGGAAAATCACTTGCTGCTCCATTAATGCTGCAACACGCATCGCAGGTTTCATATAATCTGAAAAGGCGAAGAAGGTCGCACAAACTGGTATAATTCCACCGTGCAAAGCCATACCTGTACACAAAGCTGCCATGGTCAACTCGGCAACACCTGCTTGCAAAAATGCACCTGAAAAATCTCCTTTTTTGAAAGCAGTAGTCTTTTTTAAGAAGTACTCGGTTTTATCACTATTGGAAAGATCGGCAGAAGAAACGATGAGGTTTTCAACTTTACCATGTAAATAAGCCATGACTCTTCCTGATGCGTTTCGAGTGGCATCTTTTGGTTTTTGTTCTATTTCGCTCCAATTAATTTCTGGCAATTTTCCAGAAATGAACTGATTCAATTTTGCTGCTTTTTCAGGATTTTCAGCCGTCCAAACTTGATGTTCTTTTTTCGCTTTTTTGGCAAGTCGTTTTTTCTTTGAAGTTATCTTTTTATAGTGGTCAGCAACTTCTTCAAAAATTTGGAATGGGTTATCTACATTTCCACCCAAACCACTTATGGTTTTTGCGTAATCTGCATTTGATTTACCCAATGGTTTTCCGTGCAACTCGACTTCCCCTTCATACAAGCCGCCGTCTTCTTTCCTTACCCCCTTACCCATCACAGTTTTCCCAATGATAAGGGTTGGTTGCTCAGTTTTTTTCAAACCGGCTTTGATTGCTTTTTTGATTGCTTTGTGGTCGTTGCCGTCAATTGTCACGACGTGCCAGTTCCAAGATTTGTATTTTTGAGCAGTGTTTTCGGTCGTTACATCATCCACTTCCGTAGAAAGTTGAATATCATTTGCATCGTAAAACATGATGATATTACCAAGTCCCAAATGACCTGCAATACGACCACCACCTTGCGATATTTCTTCCTGAATCCCTCCGTCCGAAATATAAATATAGGTCTTATGCTCAACGGTTGTTCCAAATCTATCCGCCATAAATCGCTCTGCAATCGCAGAACCAATTCCAAAAGCATGTCCCAAACCTAAAGGGCCAGAGGTATTTTCAATTCCTCTTTCAAAATCAACTTCTGGGTGCCCTGGCGTTGGACTTCCCCATTGACGGAAATTAGCAATTTCCTCCATCGAATATTTTCCAAAAAGAGAAAGGGTAGAGTAAAGCATCGCCGACATATGACCTGCATCAAGATAGAACCTATCTCTTGCAAACCAATTCATATCTGATGGATCGAAGTTTAAAAATTCGGAGTATAAAACGTGCATAAAATCTGCACCACCCATAGGCCCACCTGGGTGACCTGAATTGGCTTTTTCAACCATTGCTGCAGATAAAACACGGATGTTATCTGCACATTTGAGTGAGAGTTCTTCTTTCGTCATAGTAAATTAGAAGTAATAAAAATCAAAAACGCCCTGATAATCAGTCAGTTATGATTCTGAAATTTTGAGGAAATTGTTTGAAAGCGCAAAAGTAGGAAAATGATACGCTTGAGGAGGGGAATTACTCAGAAAGTTTAGGATTTTTTCCGCTCTTTTTCTTAATAGTGAATAGAAAGCAAGAGGAGCTATGGGCTTGAATTTTCAAAACCCATAACTCGCTAAAATTATTGCTCTTTTTTATTTAGGTGCCTTATTGAAAGGTATCGCTGGTATTCCTTTTACATCCAGATCAACAGAAAAGACACCCCCAGAGAGTGGCCATTTTTTCAATTCTTCAGGAGTCATACCCATTTTGGCGGTTGTGATATATAGTGTTTTGAGGTTTAAATTTCCAAAAGCACAGGAAGTGACATGGTGGGCAGGTACTTCGATTCTATCCAATATTTTTCCGGTGTTAGGGTTCCATCTTGTGACCGCATTGCCACCCCACATAGCAATCCATAACATACCTTCAGCATCAATGGTCATCCCATAAGGAGAACCAAGGCTCTGAGGAATATCGATAATGTCTCGTCCATTTGATAAATCACCATACCGCACATCATAATCGTAGGCTTTTACTTTTCCTTTAATGGCTTCAACAAAATACATGGTTTTGGCATCCAAAGACCAAGTGAGACCATCGGGCATGGTCAAATTATCAAGCTTTTTTTCCACTGTACCGTTTGGGTCAATTTGATAAAGAGCAGCTGCTCCTTCCTTTTGGTTCAACTCCATGGAAGAGACCCAGAGCCTTCCAGCAGGATCACATTTTCCGTCGTTTAGCTTATGGTTTGAAAAGTTATCTTTTATACTTGCTAAAAATTTAAGGCCTTTGAATTCGAAGAAATATTCATAAATACCTTGGTCAGTAACCAATAAAGAGACCTTAGGATTTTTGGTAGGAACTATCGCGCCTACGCGTCCTTCAGATGACAGTTTTCGAAGTTTACGTAGCTCCATTCCGTATTGATAAATGCTTCGACCTTCATTGTCACCAAAAGTTAGTTCAGCTGTTCTACTATTCCAGGTTATGCTTTCACCTAATAAACAACCGGAAGCTATAAAGTGATTTACCTTCAAAGGAGTTGTTCTTTTGGGAAGGTCTTTTTCCCAGTCATAACCTGAGTTGCCACAGCTCCAGAGTGCAAAAATTAAAATAAATGATTTTTGTAAA
>CALHBQ010000130.1 GCA_937930815.1 uncultured Saprospiraceae bacterium
CAAAATTATACGTGCGTTAAATGTTGAAGACATCGGTCGAGTCAAAAAAATGTTGAAGTCTCCATTTTTTACTCAAAACAAAAATTTGCCTGCGCTCTTCAATTATTTGATTCAATACTACCCATCGCTTGAATCAAAAAAACTGGATAAAAATTTAGTAATCAAAAAGATATTTAAAGGAAAGCCTTTTTCTGATTCAAAATATTCGAACCTATGTTTTGAATGTACTCGATTGATTGAGCAGTTTTTAATTATAAAAAAAAGAGAGCAGGATGAGCTGCATAGAAATGCCGAGTTGAGAGATATCTATTTCGACAAACTTGGAGGAGCACTCCATTCGAATAATTTTTCTCTTTATAAAAATGCAGAAGATAGACTTGGTAGGTTGATTGAAACTGATAAGGACGCTGAATTATCAAATGCAGATCAAGAATTTAGTAAGTTTCAATTTTATGAAAAAAGGCTAAAGAACATTGATTTTAAAAAGCTGAATGAGCGAATTACAATTTATAATAAATCATTGACTGCTTTAGAAAATTTTTATCAAATCGAGAAAGCCATTCTAAAAACAGAACGGATTAATTTAATCGGCTATTTAGGTGTGGAGAATCCACCTGACCCAAAAATTGAGTATTTCCATAACTTTTATTTCAAGATTTTCAACTTGCTGAAGCATATGATTGGCAAGGAAGATTTTAAAGCTTACCAAAGAGCAAAAGAACTTGCCTTTGAAAATGTAGGTGTCATGGCTGAGGAAACAAGGGAAGATATATTTCAGTTATTTAAGAACTTTTTGATTCGAGGACAATCAAAAAACGCTGCATTATACACGCCAGAATTAGCAAAGTTATTATCAGAAATAGTAGAAAATGAATATCTAGTCAAAGGGGGGCTTTTTAAATCATTGGATTATTTAAATACCATTATCACATTGGCTCCAGTTGATTTGAAAAAAGCTATAAAATTTCAAAAAAATTATAAAAAATATTTGTCTGATAAAGACATTGTCGATGCAGAACAGTTATCCATCGCACACATTCTTTATCACCAAAAAAAATTGCGCGAATCGTTTGCCAAAGTCTCAACACATAAATTTACTCGCCACATGACAGAGATGATGGCGAGAGTACATGAGCTTCGTTGTGGTTATGAAATATTTGAAACCGATGCCAATTTTGGAGAATTCTATAGCGATAAATTAATTAATATTGGCAAACAATTTAAGAGGACCAAACTACCACCCGCAAAAAGAATAGCAGCTGAAAATTTAGTGCTAATTTTGAAAAGGTTGGTAAAAAGAGATTTGAATAAGGATTTTACTAAGAAGACTGAAAGTAAACTTTTATTAGAAATAAGTAACATGAAAAATTTGACTTCTCGTAAATGGTTAAATAAAAAGATTATGCGTAATAATTAACCGACAGTTCTTTGGTTTAAGAACTGCCGGCACCTGCTATAGGTTATATAAAAATTAATGATTGCTCTTCTTCAATCTCGAGGCCAGAAAGGTTTACACTTGGCACTGTAAATTCCATAGTACCGTCATCAATAATTATCTCAAAATCGGTAACTAATACTTGGACTGAAACAGTTGCTCCAGTTGCGTCAGTAAAATCAACATACTGAACGGGAGCAATAGACAAACCATTAAGGTCTGCATCAAATCCGGTAAATTCCATGGTTCCACCGTCAATAATTATCTCAAATGCAGTAACAGATATATCTACCTCTACAGTACCAGTTCGAGGAGAAACTGTGTCATCAGAAATAAAAGTGGCGGGAGTAGGTTCGATAGAAGTCTTAGTACAAGACGTGACGAATAGCATAAAAAAAGCTGCAGCAATAAAAAATAAATTTTTCATTTTAAAAAATTTGGTCGCTCTGCCGAGGAGCTAAGCGGGGTTGTTATTGGTTAATTAGAGTTGATTGCAGGCATAGGAATCCCCGGTCAGTGAATGGCACTGAGCTGTCTGCAACCGAAGTTCAATTCAGTAATTCCGAGGAAAATGTATGAATGGGCAGATGAATTCATCTGCATGCCGGCAAGCCCATCAATGGCATTTTTCGGTAGGGTAATGCGGAGCATTACCTGGTGGTTACCAAACTTGAGTTTTTTGAAAGAGTGCCGAGGTTAACGGCACTCTTTGGGTTTAATGGTTTTTATAAAGGGTTATTAATTTGGTCTTTATGAGTTACACTTACAAGTCAATTGACTTGTAAAAACTGTTACCTCGTTTTTAATTTTTTTTGAAAAATATTTTGAAAAGCGTTTATTTTAATGCGTTTAATAGTTTTTGGGCATCAGGAAAACGACTGGACGAATTAGGGATTTTGGAAAGAAAGGAGCGACATTGATTGATGTCTTTTTGCTTTAAATAGGTAAGTGCCTGGTACCAATCTGACTCAGATTTGTATAAAGGATGTAGTACGCCCAACGATTGGAAAGTAGTATTAGCGAACTCAAATTGATTCGTTTCGAGTAGGGCGATTCCTTTGGCGAGTTTTATTTCAGCCGCATTGGGCTGCTCAATTAAGTATTGTTTTATTTTTGAAATTGCAGATTCATAGTCTTCTTCTTTTAAACTGTTTTGGATTTGAATTAAATCAGTTTCAGTACTCAGCTCTTGAAAAGAAAAATCATGTTTTGCGTATTCGGCATATAACACTTCAGGGGTTTGTGTTTGATTGGATGAAGTAAAGTAAAGTCCCAATCCCAACAAAAGAAGTCCAACTGCGGCCCATCTCCAAATTTGAATAGAAGGCAATTTTTTAATGTTAGGTTTGGCTGTTTCTTTTTGAGTGTATTCAGTTTGAACAATTTCTAATAAATTTTCAAATTCATCCAATGGTTTGTTGGCCTGTGCAGTACGCACGGATTTATACAATTGTAACTCCTCTTGCAGAGAAGCATCTTCCTGAAGTTGAAGTTCGAATTTTTCCAATTCTACTCCCTTCAAAATGCCCTGAAGGTATTCTTCAAATAAATCGTATGGGGTTTCTCTTTCCATTATTCATCTTTTAATTCATCGTAAAGTGGATCTCCTTTTATGGAATCAGTCAAGTGTTTTATACACTCACCTGCGCGTCGTCGTACAAAACTATAATTCAAACCCACTTGCTCCGCTATCTTTCGGTAGTTTAATCCTTCAAAGGAAAGATTAAGAATCTCCTGACAACGGTCATGGAGTTTTTTGAAATGACGACGATACAATAACTGCTTTTCTTCAGCGGCCATATCTTCGATCACTGTTTGGTTGGTGGTAGGCTCTGGTTGATTTTCGATATCATCTTTAAAACGATTTTGTCGTTTTAAGGTATTTATCCAACGTCGTTTACAAATGGTATGCAATAAGCCACCAAATGAATGTTCCAATATCAATCCTCCTTGGGCTTGCAAAAAAATGATTTTGAGCGACTCATGAAAAAGGTCTTCTGCATCATTTACAGTGCCTCGATTTTTGAGGACATATGCTTTGATCGATGGATAAAATTCCCGAAAAATTTCTTTGACAATACCAGAGTCATTGGCTCTGATACCATCAATATATTTTTGATCAGGATGATTGGGTCTATGACCGTTTTTCACAAGGGTACTTTTTATGTGTCCAATGAAGCAATCAAATTGCTACCTCAATAACTGTTAAAATCGCCGAAATTTACTATTTTTATTCATTGTTGAGAAAATAATCCTTTTTTAGGTAACAGTTTTTGATACATTTTTGACTATGAAATTAGACAACTGTTATGCTTTATTTTCTTTTTAATTAATACCAAAATTCTATTCCCAGACTTCGATTTATTTTTACTTCTATACTGTTAGGTTTATTTTTTTTGTTGAGTAATTCCCACGGAATATCGTTGATTCTGATGTTACTTTTTGCTATTTTCTTCACTCTGGATTTGGTTTTTTGTTTTGCATAGTAAGAGTGCTTTGATTTATTGTTTAAAATTCTAATAATTCATTTTCGATTAAAAAATATGTATTTTTTGAGGTAACAATTTTTTATATTGATTTGTCTTATGGTTAAATAGACTTTTATCATTAACTTTTAAAAACCTATTAATTATGAACAAACTGAAGTATTTATTTTTCTTAGCGCTCATCACAATTCTATTCACTGCTTGTCCAAAAGAGGATAAAAAAACAACAATTATCAAGCAGCAAGTTGGGTACATTATTAAAGAAGATTTAAATTTTTTAAAATTTAAATTTGAGCTGGATAAAGAAATGTTTAATGTTTCTAAGTGTGCTAATCTCAAGCTGCGGCTTTACCGCATAGAAGAAACTAAAGGGCCAGATGCACTCGATTATGCAAATTTTGAGTTTATCTTCGAAAAAGATATCACAGGTAAAAATGCGTTGGAATTTTCCAATAACAGCTCAGTAATGAATAAAAAAGAAATCAAAAAAAATCAAAACTATTTATGGGAGGTTGTCTGTAATAACGGATTGACTGAAACAAGAGATATTTTTACTTTTACAACATCAACCGCAATGAGTAAACCCTTCCAAGGTTTAAACGAAATTATTAATAATGGGTTTGTGAAACCTGATTCTTATAAAAGTGCAATTAAGAATCTACGCGTAACGAGATACCCTTATATACCAAAAAGTCTTTGTATACATACGATGAGTGGTGGTGATATGCTAACAGTCGATTCTGAAGGAGATACATTAATCATCGGAGGAGAAGGACGCATTTTAGAAATCACTTTTTTAGATAACCCAAGAGTCGGAGAAGTTGATCTATCTAGTTTTACTTTTGATAGCCCATTTAATATGGAATTCAAGAATACAATATCAATAGACGAAGAAGCAACCATAGACTCAGAGTTAGAGTCTCATGCGTTTTATAATGAAGTAGATAATAATAATTTATTAACTTCATACTACAAGCTATTTGGAGATGATTGGACTGAACCGGATGCTGGTACAGTTATAAATTCCTTATTGGACGACTATACATCATGGAACAGTCAAATGACGATAACTAATGATCATTATCTTCTGAATGGTAATAACGCCTATCCAAAAATCTGTTATTTTAAAGTTAGAACGGAAATTGATTTATCATTTCCACCAAGTACCACTCCTGAAAGAATATTAAATAACATTTGTTATCTTACAGAAGATGGTGGGCTGCATCCTCCCATGCCGAATGATTATGCTGGTTATTATGATGTTGCAACTTCAACAGGACATATTTCAAAGCATGTTTTAATCACCAACTTCATTTTCGAGGACTAAATTATTATCTGAAATTAGGGTCAAAGTTTAATAGCTTTGACCCTAATTTTAGATAATGAAATCGGCAATTACTCTTTCCTTCTTCCTCTTCATTTTTTCAAATTCGTTTGGAAAAAGCAGCCCTGCGTTTATAAAAGATTCTTTACTCGGAATAGAATATTACAATATTGCTGATTCCTCCTACATGATAATTCCAAAATGTAAGAGGTATTCAAAATTAGCTATCCCTCTATTGAAGAAAACAAAACAATGGGAAAAATATATTGATTGTTTCGGTTTTTTAAGCTATTGTTATGGATATGAAGAGTCCTTTGACAGCTTAATTATCAATAACAAATTTGCGCTTAAAGAAACTAAAAAATACATATCCAAAAACAGCTCTCAATACGTAGCTTCTTTGAGTAACATGGGGTTTGTTTATTCTCAGGTCACTCATGAGCACCAAAACGCAATCAAGCTTTTTAAAGATGCAATCCTAATAGCTTCCTCTCCAGATTTTCAAATCGGAACGGATGCTGACATTTCTAATGTAAAAGGAGTCTTATTGAAAAATTTAGGAGATGTTTTTTTGATTAAGGGTGATTATGAAGCAGCAATAAAATATTTCAAAGAGGCCTCTGATTATTATGAAAGAATAGAACTTCGCTACAAGGGTGCAAATATTAGATTGGCAGAATCTTACAAAAGCATTGCAAGAGCTTATCAATATCAAGGGAATTGGAATGAAGCCATAAATTTCCTTCAAAAGCTATTACACTTTATGGACAGTAGTCTTTCAGCATTTCCACAAAAACATTATGCCTATGCCTATACTCAATTGGCTGAATTAAGCATTAATGATAAAGTTGGAAATCAAAGTATAGATTGGTTGAAAAAAGCAGGGAGTCTTTTTAATCTATCAATAACCCAAAAAGCAGAAATCAATCGCTTATACAGCTTATTCTATTTAAATCATGGGAATTACAAACAAGCACACAAATATATAGATGAAGTTTTCAAGTTGAAGTTTACTAAAATTCCAATCCAGACCTCCCGATTTCATCAACAAAAAGCAGAAATATTTTTAACGGAAAAGAATTTTGAAAAAGCGCTAAAGGAATTTTCAAAAGCAATTAAATACATTTTGCCAAACCAAAAAGAGGCAATTGATTTATCAGATATAAACACCAACCAAAAAATCCTTTCCAATCTCGATTTTATAAAAATATTGAACAAATCTGCGGATTGTTACACTGGCCTTCAAAATCAAGAAGCATTGAAATCCGCTTTGAATATTTACAAAAAAACTGCTCAGTTATCCAGTAAAGTTCAATTTCAATATCAGTCTGAAAAATCAAAAATATTTCTAAATAAAAATGTTTATCCTACTTATGAAAAATCAATAGACATCGCTTTTCAATTATTCAAACAAACAAATGATCAATCATATTTGAGATCAGCCTTCTACTTCATAGAAAGAAGCAAAGCCGGCGTCCTACTCGAAGAAATTCAAGAAAAAGAATCTCAAGGAGCCTTCGCCATTTCAGAAGAATTGGTGTCCGAGAAATACCGATTGCGCTCAGAAATCAATGCATGCGAAAAACGATTGGAAGCAGAAACTGAAAAGGCAAAACAAAAAAAGGAATTGATTAAGATTCTAAATAATAAGCTATTTGAGCTTAACCAACAATTGTCCACCTTGGAAGAAGAAATACGAAAGGCATATCCAGAATATGCTGATCTAACAAAAGCGGAAATTCCTTCTATTGCCGGCATTCAAAATAAAATGCTTTCTAACAAAAGAGCAATTGTTGAATATTTCATGGGAACTGAAAACGGTTACGCGATCTTCATCACAAAAGATAAAACTGAATTTGTGAAAATTTCGCCAAAAGAGATTGAAAAGGATGTAAAAGCGGTCATGGCGAATCTCAAACTGAATCAAGGCATAGGAGTATTTACGAACCCTGCCAATCGAATTTACAAAAATGTCTTAGGGGTTTTTGACCTGTCAGGTATTGAAGAATTGCTGATAATTCCTGACGGTGCATTAGCTGATATTCCATTTGAGATTTTATTGACTCAATTACCAGAAAGTAAGAATCCTAAAATTTTTGATTATCTGATCAAAACAAAAGTAGTAAGCTATGCTTACTCTTTAAGTCTTTTTGAACTTCAAAAAAAATCAGAACAATTCAAAGGAAATGCATTAATCGTTGCACCAATTTTCAAAAAGGATCCTTCAAAACGATTGCAGTTCAGTGAGGAAGATGTTCAAGTTCTTAAAGGATGGAATCACCAATTGCTAAAAGGGGAAGAAGCTACTTTAAGTAATTTTTTGTCACAAATTTACAATTACGATTTGATTTACCTTTCTACCCATGCCGATGCAAACTCTCAGGAACCATACATTGAGTTCATTGATAGTTTGCTGTTCATGAATGACTTGTATGCAATGAATCTTAATTCTCATTTGGTAGTGCTGAGTGCTTGCCAGACAGGAGTAGGAGAGCAACAAAAAGGAGAAGGTGTGATGAGTTTAGCGAGAGGTTTTGCCTATGCAGGAGTGCCGAGTACCGTCGCTACTTTGTGGAAAGTAAATGAAAAATCTACTAACTTATTGATGCAGAATTTTTTCGCCAGTTTGTCAAATGGAGAAACTAAAAACAAAGCTATCAGAAAAGCTAAATTGAAATATCTCGAAACTTGTGAGGATATTAAAGCGACTCCATATTACTGGGCGGGACCCGTAGTTATTGGGAATACAGACAGCATGAATATATTATCACCAACTCTTCCATATTTTTATTTGATTGGTTTTGTTCTACTGGTTGGGGGAGTGGGTTGGTTTTTTAAATTCAAATAAATTTGAAAAGGAGTATTGTATAACATGGTCGTACGCTACTTTTTGCTCTTCAGCCAAATCACACACTCCTCTACTCCAAGTCCAGGTTGCGTTTTGAACAGCTCTTCCATTTCTGCTAAAAAGGAGTTTCTGATTTTGGACAACTCATCTTTATTTATTTTTGAGCAAAGCTTTTTCAGGTGCGAAAGAACTGATTTTTCAAAATCAGACAATTTCCCTTTTCGTCTCATACGAATGCGAAGGGTCGTGATTTTGGAATTTACCAAAAGCAGATTCCCTAACTCATAATGATATATCAGTTCGAAAAATGGAGCAACTCGTTGAAGATCGAGTCGATGTTCTGTTTGGTCATAGTTGACTATTTTGAGTATCCAGTCGAGCGCCTTGTCGTAGTTTTTCATCATGAAATAAAGTATGGAAATGTTGTAGTAGAAAGTTAGACGTCGGGCGTCGTGAACTTTGGCTTTGTATTTTTCAAGGCCTTCCTCAATGTAGCTCACTGTTTTTTCTGCCTCTTCAAATTTTTGAGTGTTGAGTAAATAATACAATTCTTTGAATGCAATAACTTGAAAGGCTTCTCCTGCTTGATTGAAGTCGCGGAT
>CALHBQ010000131.1 GCA_937930815.1 uncultured Saprospiraceae bacterium
ATCTAATTCTCCTATGGGATTTTTGATTTTTTTATTGGTTTTCTATGTTTTAGTAAGCCTCAGTTTATATAAAGTTTTTGAAAAAGCAGGTGTTTCGCCGACAAAGGCATTGATACCGGGTGTCAATTTTGCAGAGTGGTGTAAACTCATTGGTCGGCCTCCAGCTCATGCCTTGTGGTTGCTTTTTCCAATCGTAAACATTTTTATTTTTTCAGGAATGGCCGTCGATTTGATGCGCTCATTTGGCAATTATGGTTTTAAAGAATCTGCATTGGCAGTGGTTTTAAATCCAGTAGCGAATTGGTGGTTGGGTTCCAACAAAGATCAAAAATACATTGGACCAACGCTGATTGCGGAAAAGGAATACGAGGAAAAGTTGGCAACCGCTTTCGAAAATGGAAACAAAAGAGAATATAAAAAACTCCAATTCAACAACCCATATCATAAGACTCAAACCCGCGAATGGGCAGAAGCAATCATTTTTGCGGTTTTTGCTGCGGCGTTTATCCGTATGTTTTTGATTGAGGCATATGTGATTCCAACTTCTTCGATGGAAGGTTCTTTGAATGTGGGTGATTACCTATTTGTAAGTAAAGCGCACTACGGCATGCGGACGCCGAAGACGATCGCCATGTTCCCGCTTTTGCACAATAGAATCCCTTTTATTAATAAAGAATCTTATTTGAAAACGCCGAGTTTAGATTTCCATCGTTTGCCAGCAATTGAGACAATTGATAGAAACGACCCAGTCGTTTTCAATTACCCAGAAGGGGATAGTGTTTATGTTTTTCCCGAAAGGACTTATAGTGTTCATGATTACAAAAGAGGCGCGATTTCTCAACGCCGTGCACAACAAATCAGAACTGGAAATGCAGATATTGCAGTTCGACCGATTGATAAAAAAGACCATTATATCAAGCGATGTGTGGCGATTGCTGGTGATACAATACAGATTAAAGACAGACAATTATATATCAATGGTCAACCAGGAGAGGTTCCAACCAATATCCAATACAGTTATTTGGTTACCTTCCCTAATGGCCTGAATATCAATAAGTTCAGTGATTGGAATATTAGTCCCGAAGATACAGGTGACTATGGCAATAACCAGATGTCTGGGAACAACCCTTTAGGGGAGACGCATAGAGTTTTGGTTTTGAATGAAGGTCAAAAAGAAAAATTGATGAACCTTGATAAAAACATCAAAATCATTCCTAATAGAAAGTATTTGATTAGAAATTTCAATGCTAAAATGCCATCACTTCAGGCCTCAGGTATTGGTAATGAACATTTTAGATACGCTACTTCACAAACCGATGCGTATTTTACAATGACCCAAGATTTGTTGAATAAGCTATATGAAGTTGATAGCACCGTAGTCGCTATTCCTCAAAATGATTCAGAGCGATTATTCCCGCATGATCCTGTCAATTTCAAGAATCATCGTTCGGTGGATGATTTTGGTCCGATTTGGATTCCAAAAAAAGGAGCAACCGTTTCGCTTACAACCAAAAATATCGCTTTATACAAAAGAGTAATCTCTGTTTATGAAGAAAATGATTTGAAAATCTCAGGTGGAAAAATCATGATAAATGGAAAGGAAACCAATGAATACACTTTCAAACAAGACTACTATTGGATGATGGGAGATAATCGCCACAATTCAGAAGATTCAAGAGTTTGGGGTTTTGTTCCGTTTGATCATGTGGTGGGGAAACCGCTTTTCATTTGGTTCTCGACCAAAGAAGGAAGTATGTTCAAAGGCATCAATTGGGATCGGATTTTTACTTCTGCGGATAAGCGGTAAGTTTATACTATTTGTACATTTTTTTGCTATTGAGGCGCGTAGCGACGTCCCTGTTGGTAGAAAAATGAATTAGATAAAATTAAGGCGTGTAGTGTCGACACGGTCGTTTCAAATTAACGGTGTCGACGCTACGCGCCTTTTTTATTCATTTTTATTGACATTATGCTACCAACGGTGTCAGGGCTAACGCCCTTCATTACTCGTATTTTATCATCTTTTCTTACAAACGTTGTCGCCACTACGTGGCTTTGCTAAACTAACTTCTTTATGCCTTTTTTTATCAGAAATGTAGGCCTTTTGTTTATGAAAAAGGGCGTTAACCCTGATGCCGTTTGTAGAAAATTTGATTCACCGATACCGTTCAAGCCCCGCCGCGGCGGGGCGGCACCGTTAATTCAAAATTGAAGGAGTCAACTGCGGTTGACAATTTGAAATAAATAAAACGACCATTAGCAAAAAGAAATATCGGCAGATGACTTTCATAATAAAATGATTTTGTTTTGATGTTTTAAACTAAGACCTTGTGGCTTCACGGATCTGTACTCGAAGTACAGAATTTTTAGAAAAAAACAACGGCACCTTTCATGGCTTCAAATCATAACATCTCTCCAAAGCAATTGACTTTAAAAATCATTGCGGATATCCAGAATAAGCAATCAAAACTATCGCTTTCAAAAGAAAGCCGCGAACGAATTCGTAAAAATCGCCAATATTTAGAAAATAAAATAGCGAAAGAAGATCGCGCATTTTATGGAATTAATACTGGTTTTGGTTCTTTGCGAAATCAACGTATTTCCAAAGAAGACCTTTCTGAACTACAAGAAAATCTCGTAAAATCTCACGCTGCCGGTACGGGTGATGTCGTTCCTGACGAAATCGTCAAACTGATGCTTTTATTGAAAATTCACAGTTTGTCGTTGGGCTGCTCGGGCGTACGAGTGGAATTGGTAGAGCGATTGATTCAGTTTTACAATCATGATTTGATTCCGGTGGTTTATCAATTGGGTTCATTGGGTGCGTCAGGTGATTTGGCGCCGTTGGCTCATTTGAGTTTACCGATTTTAGGATTGGGAAAAGTGCGCCTCAAGGGCAAATTGATGAGTGGCAAAGCCGCCCTCAAAAAACTGGATTTGAAACCAATGACTTTGGTTTCAAAAGAAGGATTGGCATTGTTAAATGGAACGCAGTTCTCTGCCTCATATTCGGTTTGGGCTATTTTAGAAACAAAAAAATTGATGCATTGGGCCAATGCAAGTGCCTCCCTTTCGTTGGAAGGATTTCTATGTCATACGAGTCCGTTCGATGAACGAATTCAAAATGTCCGACCACACCAAGGTCAAATTGAAAGTGCGAAAGCCATCCGAGATTTTAGAAAAGGAAGCCCAATCGGAAGATTGAAAAAGAAAGACGTACAAGATCCATATGCCTTTCGATGTATCCCACAAGTGCATGGC
>CALHBQ010000132.1 GCA_937930815.1 uncultured Saprospiraceae bacterium
ATTAAATCAAAGCGTTCTGTAAAATATATCACAAACCGTTGGCGATTGATTGCGGTTATTTCCAGAATACTGCCGCGTGGACTTTATAAATATTTGGGATAATGAAAAGAGGGTACACGGTAAAAGGTACACGGTACACGGCGCTCATTCATGTTGCAGTCTAAAATTTAATGTCTTTCATCTCACATCTTAAAAAAATGAATTCAAAAATTGAGACATTGATGGAGTTGGTTGCTGAAAACCATATCGAAAAGGTTTTGGAACAATTGGTCAGTATTTTTTCAATGACGGATTCGGAGTTGTTTGTGGATGCGCATTTATTGCTTTCTGATTATAATCGGTGGGAGTCTGATATTCGAAGGAATAGGGAAACAGCAGAAGAATTGGATCTTGCGAAAAATAAAATTTATTCTTCCACAATTTCATTAATTGAGGAGTTGAAATCAGATGCTTCCATTTTAGAAACTTATCATCAAAAAGAAGAAAAGTTAAATACGACTTCTGTTGAAAGGAGCAATCTTACTATCGCAAAAACGGAGCAAGATATTCTATTTCAAAGAATGTCTCGAATCAAAAATAGACAGATTAATTTCAAAATTTTATGGATTGATGATGAACCTCATTTTCAAATAAACGAAAGAACACAGCTCGAAGAAATCGGAGTCGAATTTGACATCGCCGTCAACGAAGACGAAGCCCGCGGCTTAATTAGAAATATCGAATATCAATTAATAATCTCCGACATCGCTCGTCCGGGTAGAGAAAAAAACGGATTGGATTTTTTGAAAGAATTGGTGGAATCAAGACATCGCATTCCATATATCTTTTACATTTCTGATTTGGATAAATCGAGAGGCACACCGCCTTATGCTTTCGGAATTACCAATTCACTTTATGAGCTTTTTCATTTGGTGATGGATTTGATTGAGCGGCGAGGGTAGATTGATTGTTGAGATTGTTTGATTGCTAAATTGTTAGCAAAAGAGACAATAACAATCAACCCATTTAACAGTTAAACAATAGACACCTATTTATAAAGTAGAAAACTTACAATTAGAATTTTTTCTTAAAAAGTTGGGTTGACTCAAAGGAAAATCATGAATAAAAGAATAATAATCACCGGCGCCACCAAAGGAATCGGACTCGCTATCGCAGAAAAATTTGCATCAGAAGGATTTGATCTCGCGGTCTGTTCTCGAAATAACGATGATTTGAAAGCGATGAAAACTGCTTTTAAAGAACAATTTCCAAAAGTGAAATTGCACATTAAGAAAGCAGATTTGAGTAAGAAAAAGCAGGTTTTGGCTTTCGCTGAATTTGTGAAAAAGACGTGGGATAAATTTGATGTGCTGATGAATAACGCGGGCGTTTTTCTCCCTGGAGAAATCACCAAAGAGGCAGATGGAACTCTCGAAAGTCAAATTGAAACGAATTTGTACAGCGCCTATCATTTGACACGAGCGGTGTTACCATTGATGCTTCCGCAAAAAAGTGGACACGTTTTCAATATGTGTTCGATTGCCAGTTTTATGGCTTATCCGAATGGTGGTTCGTATTCTATTTCTAAATTTGCACTGCTCGGTTTTTCTAAAGTGTTGAGAGAAGAATTGAAAACGCAGGGTATTAAAGTGACTTCCATTATGCCCGGAGCAACGTGGTCGGCATCCTGGGATGGCGTTGACTTGCCAAAAGCCCGTTTGGCGAAAGCCGAAGACATCGCAGAAGTCGCTTGGAGTGCTTATGTTTTGAGTCCTTCTGCCGTGATGGAAGACGTGGTAATACGACCTCAGTTAGGAGATTTGTAAAAAGGAGTTGAAGGTTCAAAGTTGAAAGTTCCAAGTCAACTTTCAACCGATAAATTCAAACTTTCAACTTTTTTTTAAAAAGTTCCAATTTTTTGAAAATTCATAGCGAGTTTTGCGTTATCAAAATCGATATCAACCGTCAATAAGAAAAATTCTCACATTCACATGTCCAAAATCAAAAGATTAGAACTCGATACTGACCAAAAAGCATTGGAAATTAACCTTGATGAAAACATCTATGGATCGTTTGCAGAGATTGGGGCAGGGCAGGAGGTTGCCCGTTATTTCTTTAAAGTAGGTGCGGCAGCGGGTACGATTGCGAAATCCATGTCTGCTTACGATAAAAAAGTAAGTGATGATATTTATGGGCCGGAACCTTCGGGCAGATACGTTTGTCGAGCGAGAGTGGATAAGATGTTGGATCATGAGTATAACCTAAATATTCAGCGACTACGTGAGGAGCGTCCAGAGGCGAAGTTGTTTGCTTTCGCAGACTCAGTGGCAGCAATTAATTATACGCGAACCATCAAAGGACAAGGTTGGTTAGGATTACGGTTTCAGTTGTCGCCAGACAAAGAGCCGAATGATATCGTTTTGCATGTGCGAATGAAAGATCGAAACAATCCACTTCAGCAACAAGCGATTGGAGTTTTGGGAGTGAATTTGGTATACGGCGCATACAATTATTATCGCGACCCTGAGACGATGATTGTTTCGTTGATGGATAATTTGAGTGATCGTATTTCGATTGATATGGTAAAATTGTCGGGGCCTGATTTTGATGGCATTGATGGTCGATTACCAAGTCTTTGGTTAGTGAAAAATAATATGACTGAGGTAGCCATGTTTGGCGCTGATTGCCAAGGAATTCATGCTTCTGAATTTTTGTACAAAAAAGAAGTGATGATTGTTCGTGGTAACTACCGTCCGACGACTTTGGTTCATACAGATTTGATGGATGCGGGTTTTAAACAATTCAAAGAAGAGGAAGAAGTTGATGAGTCAAAAGCGCATTTACTCGCAGAGATTACCTTAGAAAATTTAGGAAAAGCAAATGCGAAAATTGATGAAAAAGATTTTTTAGCACGTGCAGATATTCTTTGTGGATTGGGGAGAACGGTATTGATTTCGAACTGTGACCAATTCAATAAATTGATTAGTTATCTTGGGAATTACAAAGTGAAACATCTTGGAGTTGTGTTTGGCGTTCGTCAATTGGTAGAGATGATCAATCAACTTTTTTATCAAAATAAAGATGGTCTATTGCTCAAAGCATTTGGAAATATTTTTCATCGTAATGTTTTTATTTATACCTATCCAGCCGAACAACGCAATCCTGCGACTGGCGAAATAACTTCTAAAGAATTGGTGACCACCAAAAATATGACAGTACCAAAAGGAGTTGCCTTTCTTATTAAACATCTCGTCGAAAGTCGTCAAATTGTTGATATGGTGCATTACAATCCAGACTTATTAAATATCTATGCTGGAAAAGTATTAGCAATGATTCGTAAAGGTGATGATGGATGGGAAAAATTCGTTCCACCTACAGCCGCGAAAATAATCAAAGAGAAAAATCTATTTGATTATAAATCGCAGCAGTTGAAGTTTGAGGTGTAATGATTTTTAATTTAGTTCAAAAAATATAAAAGGTGCGGTCGAGCTAATCGATCGCACCTTTTTTTGTTAGAATTATGATAAAACAGGTGTGTTCTCGCTTAGGAATTTCTCTGTTTTTGCCGTTTCAACTTTGGTTAAAAATTTCTCTGTTTCGTGTTTGTCACGAACCACTTTCGACAATGTAAAAGCCGAAGTGACTGTGAATAAATAGGACATGGCCAAAAATCCTTTTGTCGCTAAATCCGCTTGCAGGTAAACGATTCCGAGTGTCATTCCAATAAAGGAAATTCCAAAGGCAATCCATGCCATGTTGTAAAAAGATTTCGAATTCTGATTTTCATAAATGTTCATCGCATATGGTTTTTATGAAGTTGGTCGAAAATTTAATTCAAACAACTTCTATGAAAAAATCAGTCTCAAACCTCTTTAAAATTGAATTAGATTGACTGAATTTATAGACGAATGGCAGTTTTGAATGGATAAGTAGCACAGGCATCCCTGCCTGTGAACAGTGATTAGAGCGAAAACTGATTTATAGAAACAGTACTGCACACAAAAATTTCTCTCCAGCCAATCCTAAAGGAAATGCTAAATATCTTTTGCCACGTTATACATTGGTCACAGGCAGGGATGCCGAATTATCGGCACACGTGCCAGTGCTACAAAAATGGGACACTCTATTGAAAGAGCATCCCATTAACTGAATTTTATAACCTATTCCCTTTGAGTCGGAAATCACTTTTTTCTAATCTTTCGAAATAACGAACGGTTTCGAAATTCTTCTGAATCCTTCTGCTTTTACTTTTATAATATAGAATCCATCTGGGTATCTTGTCAGATTAATCCTGAAAGGATCACCTGGCATTTCAGGTAAATCGAATTTTTGTAATTCAACTCCAAGTTGATTGGATACTGTAATTTGTGTAGGCAAACCAACGAATCGCTCATCATAAAGTAAAATCGTTCTGTCAGCTGGATTAGGGAAAACATTGAGTTCTCCTAAATTCAAGTTGAATTCTACTTCTTTTATATCGGTGTAGAAAAATTCTCCTTCCTGATTGATTTGTTTTATTCGATAATAATTGATTCCTGTTTTCGGATATTTATCATAGAAATGATAACCAGCGGCCTTGGATGAGAATGATTTTCCTTCTAATTCTCCAATTTTTTCAAAATCAATTCCATCGACACTTCTTTCTATTTCGAAATAATCATTGAAGTATTCTTGTCCAGTCAGCCAATCTAATTTAACCTCCAATTGATCTCTGTACGCTGCAAATCCTACCAACTTGGTTTCTCTATTTTCTAATGACTCTTGTCCTAAAGTTTCAATTTGGAAATCATCTGATAGGGCATTTCTATTTCCAACACCAGAAAGTACTTCCACATTTTTGAATTGGGATACATTCAATTTCCAAGAATGATAGTTGCTTACGGCCATCCCTGCTTTTATACAATTTGGCATATTGACATAGGAGAAATGAGTCGGAGTCCAAGTGGTTCCATTACTGGAAATGTATCCAGTAAATTTGTTTCCCTCTCTTACCATTTTTACCCATTTCGGACTACTGTTATAAGTATGAGCTGATGCCGTATAACCATTTGTATACTTTCTTCTTTGATAAAGGAATCTGCCGTTTGGTCTTTTGAAATTACTAGCATATTTTGAACCTCGAGCTAAATTTTCTCGGAACATTACTCCTGCCAAAGCATAGCTTCCTGTATTAGTCATGCTCGTCACTTTTGCAATTATTTCACCATCGCCACATAGTTCTTGGTGTACAAAGCTAAAGTCATCTTTTTTCCCAAACATATCATATCCAGAAGATGCTACCTTAAATTTATCTGTTGATTGATCATAACATGCATAGCTTGGAGTAGGGTGTGATCCAATATGTGTTTCTGTCCAATTACTTGGTAAATTTCCACAAGGTGGTACTGTGATATTGACTGAATAATCCTCAACTTCTCCATAAGTAAAAGTGGAACATGGCCCAGCGCAGTAAGTATTAAAACTCATCGAAACTCTCATGCGAGTTACGCCTGAAGTAGCATTCATTGGTAAAGTAATATTCATGACACGTTGGCCATAGCCATGTGTATGGACAATTCTTTCTCCTGGATCATCAAAGTCTAAATCATGATTGAGATCTATCCAAACATTCCAAAACATATGATGACCTGCTTTTGGTTTTAAAATCATGGTTTTGTTTTGTCCGGCTGTGATGTTGGCTGTTTTATGCGTGTAATCTCCGTAGCCGTTATCATTTTGAGTGTAGTTATTAATGTTGCCGTATTTGACTCTTCTTATCCATTTGTATGTTGCCAGTTGTCCTGAACTTGGGCAGTAACCACCACATCCTTCATCAATATTTCCATCACAATTATCGTCAATTGAGTTACCACAAATTTCAGATGCTCCTGGGTTGATATTCGAATTCGAATCATCACAATCGGTTGTGCATCCTGGATATCCGTCACCATCTGCGTCGTCAATATTGCCACATCCACAAGTGCCTGGTGACGTTTTGTTTGCATCGTTGGGGCATCCATCATTTGCATCACAAGTACCATCTCCGTCTGTATCTTGGAAAGTTTGACATGGGTTGTTAGTACCATTTTCGGCGTAACAAGGGTCGTTGCAACTGTTGCAAGTATTGGTTGGGTCGTTAGGACAAGCGTCGTTGCAATCGGCAATTCCATCGTTATCAGAATCTGTGTCTGCTGTTCCACAACCGCATTGACCAGGAGCAATTTTATTTGCATCATTCGGGCAACCGTCGTTACAATCAGGAGTGTTGTCGCCGTCTGAATCTGTATCCGCTACGCCACAACCACAAGTGCCTGGTGCAATTTTATTCGCATCGTTCGGGCAGCCATCATTACAATCAGCCGTTCCGTCACTGTCAGAATCTGTTTCTAAATTCCCGCAGCCACATTGTCCTGCTGCGATTTTGTTTGCATCGTTGGGGCAAGCATCATTTGCATCACAAGTACCATCTCCGTCTGTATCTTGGAAAGTTTGACATGGGTTGTTAGTACCATTTTCGGCATAACAAGGATCGTTGCAACTGTTACAAGTATTGGTTGGGTCGTTTGGACAAGCGTCGTTACAATCTGCGGTTCCATCATTGTCTGAATCTGTATCAGCTGTTCCACAACCACATTGACCCGGTGCAATTTTGTTAGCGTCATTCGGGCAACTGTCGTTACAGTCAGGAGTGTTGTCGCCGTCTGAATCTATATCCGCTACACCACAACCACAAGTGCCTGATGCAATTTTATTCGCATCGTTCGGGCAGCCATCATTACAATCAGCGGTTCCGTCACTGTCAGAATCTGTTTCTAAATTCCCGCAGCCACATTGGCCTGCCGCGATTTTATTTACGTCATTCGGACAACCGTCGTTTGCATCACAAGTACCATCGCCGTCTGCATCTTGGAAAGTTTGACATGGGTTGTTTGTGCCATTTTCAGCATAACAAGGGTCGTTGCAATTGTTACAAGTATTGGTTGGATCGTTAGGACATGAGTCGTTACAATCTGCCGTTCCATCATTGTCTGAATCTGTATCAGCTGTTCCACAACCACATTGACCCGGTGCAATTTTATTTGCGTCATTCGGGCAGCCGTCATTACAATCTTCTGTACCGTCACCATCTGAATCTGTGTCAGCAGTTCCACAACCACAAACGCCTGGTGCTATTTTATTTATATCGTTTGGACAAGCATCGTTACAGTCAGGTGTATTGTCACCGTCTGTGTCAATATCTGAAATGCCGCATCCACAAATGCCTGGAGCGATTTTGTTTGCATCGTTCGGACAACCGTCATTACAATCAGGAGTATTATCACCATCTGAATCTGTATCCGCTGTTCCACAACCGCAAACGCCCGGAGCAATTTTATTTGCGTCGTTCGGGCAGCCATCATTACAATCTGCAGTTCCGTCACTGTCTGTGTCGGTATCTGCTATGCCACAACCACAATCGCCTGGAGCAATTTTATTTGCGTCGTTCGGACAGCCATCATTTGCATCACAAGTACCGTCGCCATCTGTATCTACGAAAGTTTGACAGGTAGAAGTTGTTCCAAATTCTGCGTAACATGGGTCGTTGCAATTGCTACACATATTGGTAGGATCGGATGGACATGGGTCGATACAATCCGCTATATTATCACCATCCGTATCTGTGTCAGCTATGCCGCAACCACAGTCACCAGGTTCAGTTTTATTAACATCGTTTGGACAGTTGTCATTACAGTCTGCGGTTCCGTCACCATCAGTGTCGGTGTCTGCTATGCCACAGCCACATTGACCTGCAGCAATTTTGTTTGCGTCATTCGGACAACCGTCATTGCAATCTGGGGTGTTGTCGCCATCCGTATCTGTATCAGCTACACCGCAACCGCAAGTTCCTGGTTCTGTTTTATTAACATCATTTGGACAGTTGTCATTACAATCTGGTGTGCTGTCTCCGTCGGTGTCAATATCTGAAACGCCGCAGCCACAAATGCCCGCAGCGATTTTGTTTGGATCGTTTGGACAGGCGTCGTTACAATCTTCTGTTCCGTCACCATCAGTGTCTGTATCGGCTACGCCGCAACCGCAAGTTCCTGGTTCTATTTTATTTACATCGTTTGGACAGTTATCATTACAATCTGCTGTTCCATCATTGTCTGTATCGGTATCTGGATTTCCGCAGCCACATTGACCGGGTTCTGATTTGTTTGGATCGTTTGGACAATTATCGCAATCATCTCTTACACCGTCTCCATCTGTGTCATCTGGGATTTGCACAAAAATTGATGCCGTTGCACTACAGCCTTTTTCATCTTTTGCTGTGAAAACGTAGGTAGAGTCAACGCCCACTCCCGGATTGATTTCAAATTGAAATGGAGGTGTCTCGTTGGTTAAGCCATTTTCAAATTCATCTAAAATAAAATAAATTGGTTGGCCATTCACGATGGTAGGTGCTCCTCCTGAATAATTGAAAATCAACGAATCTGTATCAATACAATTTTGGACGAAAGTCAAATCAGCGATTACTTCTGTAAAACCTTTGGCAGAAGTGAAATTTCCAGTAGAATCCTTGCAATTGTATTCATCAATCGCTTCGACATAATAAACGCGCTGTGCATTATCATAAATAGGATTCATTACCCACGGATTATCAGTTGAAGAAACTGGATTTCCACTTGGGTCATTACTCCAGGTGTAAGTGTAAGTTCCAGTGTTATGTAGCATTAATGCTTCAAAATTTACAACATCACCAAAACAAATACCACCGTCATTTGGACTTCCACTATCATCAGTTCGATAAACGGAAGTTACTTCTACTACTCTGTTGGCAGTGATTGTTTTTGTAGTAGAACTGGTACAACCTGTTACGCTGTTTGTTGCTGTAAAAGTAACATCAATATCTACTGGATTTGCAGACGAGTTTGAAATGGTTGCTCCTGTAAAAATACTTTCATCATCAATAAAAGAAATGGTCGCTGATGGATCGGCTGAGTTAATCGTCCATACATAATCAACATTGGCTCCCGGAGGGCCATTGAGTATGAAAGTCGCATTAGTATTTGGTGAACTACAATAAACATCCAGTTGGTTTGAACCTGAATTGTTCAAATAAACAAAATCTGTATTCGGTAAACCATGCTCAAAAA
>CALHBQ010000133.1 GCA_937930815.1 uncultured Saprospiraceae bacterium
GTCATTTCTTTCCTAAGCTCGATTCTCTAATTATTAAATCTAAATCGAAGGTTTTCTGAAAGACTTCTCCATAAGAAGAGGATGCCTTGCTAAAATAATCAAAAGCTAATTGTCCCATTTTAAAACCATTTTGCTCTACAGTAGTAAGCCTGGGGCGAATATAATTAGACATTTTTGAATTGCTAAAACCTACAATTCCCAATTCCTCAGGAATAAAAATATTATTTTCCTTTGCGTATTCAATCACACCTATTGCTATATCATCAGTTACCGCAAAAACAGCATCTGGTGGATTTTTGAGTTTAAATAGTATAGCCGCCGCTTCATAACCTTTTTCAATAGTAGTATCGGGATTATCAATATCGCTGAGTATGATATATTCCTCCTTTGGGAAAATACCAGCATCATTAAGTGCCGCAACGTAACCCTTCCTTCTTTCTGTTCCAATAGATTTATCATCCGTACTGCCGATGTGAGCTATTCTTTTATAACCATTGTCTAATAAATGTTGAGTAGCCTTATATCCACCACCATAGTCATCAGTTAAAACGTAATTACCTTTATAATGGTCATACATTCTATCTATAATCACAATAGGGGTTCTCTTATGTAAAAGAGGAATAATATTTTTTTCAAAATTGCTATTTCTTGCTGGTGCCATTATAATTCCACTAACACCTTGATCCATAAACTGATCAAGTATCCTTTTTTCTTTCGTAGGATCCTGCAAAGACTCACCAGCGATTATCAAAGAATTATGTAAGTGAGCATTTGACATTATTCCTTTAAGTACGGTGGCAAAGAAATAATGGTTGATGATAGGTAAAATGACACCTACTAAAGGTATCATTTTGTTTTTTCTTAAAGAAATTGCTAATGAATTAGGCCTATACTCTAATTCATTAGCCAAGTCTAAAATTTTTCTTTTAGTCTCTTCATTAATATCTGACTTGTTGTTTAGTGCTCTATAGACTGTAGTAATAGATATTCCTAATTGGTCAGCTATATCTTTTAGTTTCGTTCTTTTATTCAATTTCTGACTTTTTTTTCTTAAAAAATGCAATAGTACTTACTTTTTAAGTTTCCGTAAACGTTTACGTAAATTTCCGTAAAAAAAATTGTTCAAGAGATGTTTCTTTATTTAGAATTTATGTTAAGTTTACTTTAACATTTTAAAATTAAAATTTCTTTTCAAGTGAAAAAGTAATTTTTCTCTCACTTTTAAAAACATTTAATATCATCAAAATGAAGAAACTAATGAGCAAGCTCAGTTTTACTGTGGTTATTATGATGTTGTTTTCTGTGTTTACGTTTGCACAAAAAACAGTAACAGGAACCGTAATGGACGCAGATAATAATGAGCCATTAATTGGAGCCTCCGTTGTCATCAATGGAGCAGAAACAACGGGAACCGTCACAGACATTGACGGTAAATATTCCGTAACTGTACCTGCTGGAGTAGAATCTCTGGAGGTCTCTTACACAGGTTACGAAACCAAAATTGTCCCTATTACAGGAGATGTTATGAACATCACTTTAGGTGCAGGAGCAACCTTGGATGAGATCGTTGTCGTTGGTTATGGTGCTATCAAAAAACGTGACGTAACAGGTTCGGTTGCTTCTTTGAAAGAAGAAGACTTTAACCAAGGTGTAGTCATTTCTGCAGACCAATTATTACAAGGTCGTGTGCCAGGTATTAACATTGTCAACAATAGTGGTCAGCCGGGTGGTCAAGCGACTGTAAAAATTCGTGGTAATAACTCTATTCGTTCAGGTGCAGATCCTCTTTATGTAGTGGATGGTATTCCATTGGATGGTCGTACTGCGAAAGCATCTCTTTTATCTACAACGATTGGTAATGTTGCAAATTCAAATCCATTGAATTTCTTGAATCCAACCGACATTGCTTCTATTGAGGTATTAAAAGATGCCTCTTCTGCTGCTATTTATGGATCAAGAGCATCCAATGGTGTTATCTTGATTACGACTAAGAAAGCAAGAAAAGGAGAATTAGATGTCAACTTCAATACTACATTTGGTTCAAGTAATATTTTGAACAAGTATGATATATTAACTGGAGATGAGTATCGTACAGCTCTTGTTGATTATGATCTTACTCCTGATCCAGGAAATACTTCCGTAGATGCATTTGACGAAATTCTTCAAACAGGAATTACACAAAACTACAACTTCTCAGTCGGTACAGGTGGTGAAAACCACAGAGTAAGATTTTCCGGTGGTTACCAAGACGTTGAAGGTATAGTTAAAGAAACTGGTTTGAAAAGATATGCGGCAACATTAAACTCAAGCTTTGATTTGTTAGATGATAAGGCAGGTGTAGATATTTTCCTGACATCTTCTCATGCAACGGAAAATCTTGCACCAATTTCTACAAATTCAGGTGCAACAGGTAGTTTGATTGGTAATGCATTACAGTGGAATCCTACAGTTCCATTGACGACAGCAGACGGAGAGTTCACTTCAAATAGAAATACTCCTTCAGTTGATGCAGCTATTATTAATCCTTTACAATTGTTAAACGAACACTCAGAGATTGCAAATACAACTACTATTTTAGGAAGTATTTCTCCTTTTGTAAATATTACTAAAAACTTGCAGTACCGCTACCGATTTGGTGTAAATTATGGTACAGGTACTACAAGAGGTCAAATTGGTAAAAATGTAAATGTTCAGGGAATTGAAGACTTAGGCTTTGCCGGACTTTCAAACAACCAATTATTAACTAATTTACATGCCCATACACTGAACTTCAACACCGATTTGTCTGATAACTTAGACCTTAATTTGTTGGGTGGTTATGAATATCAAAAGTTTGACTATAAAGGTTTTGCATTTGGTGGATTTGGTTTTGAAAATACAGGTGACGGTTTTGACTTATCTAATATTTTACAAAACACTGACGCCAGTAATAGACGAGTATTTTCATTTGCTGATCCTATTAACGAGTTACAGTCTTACTTTGCCAGAGCTGCTTTAGGTATTGGTGAAAGATTTGATATCACTGCAACAGTGAGAGCGGATGGTTCTACTAAATTTGGTGATAACAATAATTACGGTATTTTCCCTTCATTCGCAGCTAGATGGAATATCTCTAATGAAGACTTTCTATCTGGTAGTGGCTTATTTGACAACTTGGCACTAAGGGCCGGTTGGGGTAAGACTGGTAATCAGGAATTTCCTGCAGGCTCTTCGATTGACAGGTTTGGTTTTCAAGATGGTGGAGGTCTTCGAGCTGAAAGCGTAGGTAATTTGGATTTACAATGGGAAGAATCTTCTACCTTTAATGTAGGATTAGATTTCGCTATTTTGAATTATAGACTTTCCGGTACAATTGAATATTACAACAGAGTAACTAATAATTTATTATTAGATCCATTTGTACAAGAGCCAGGGCCACCGATTAGAGCTTGGCAAAATATTGATGCCGACTTATTAAATTCAGGTGTTGAGCTTGGGCTTAATTCTGTTCTTGTTCAAAATAGTAATTTAAGATTAACTTTGGGAGGTAACATTTCTTTTTTAAAGAATGAGTTGCAAAACTACAACGGACCGGATATCCTTACGGGTAATTTATTTGGTCAAGGTTCAAGTGGAGCGTTCGTCCAGAAGCACGTAGATGGTAAACCATTAAATACTTTTTTTGTTAGAGATTATCAAGGATTAGATGGCGATGGAGCTAGTGTTTACGCAAACGATGGTGCACTTATCGACGCAGGCGATCCAAATGCAGATATAATTTTAGGTTTGACATTTGGTGTTGATGTAGGAAAACTGAGTTTTGGTATGAACTGGAATGGTGCTTACGGACATCAGATTTATAATAATACCGCTATGTCAGTTATTCCAATTACTAATTTAGGTAACAGAAACGTTGATGCTAATTTAATTGAGCCTACTGGTGCTGAAAGTACAGCAAATCCAATTACGTCATCTACAAGATATTTGGAAAGTGGAAACTTCACTAAATTAGCAAACGCTACATTAGCATATTCTTTTGGAAATATCAGTTCTTTTAAAGATGTTAGAATTTCTTTGACAGGACAGAACTTGTTGGTAATCACGGATTATAGTGGTTTTGATCCAGAGGTAAATACCGTAAATTTAAGAAACGGTGTTCCTTCTTCAGGAATCGAATATATTCCTTACCCTTCAGCAAGAACTATTTTATTCGGTGTGAACGCATCATTTTAAATAAATTTTTTTTTGGCTGCTTCTCTTTACTGAATAAGAGAAACAACTAAAAAAATCCATAAATTTTAAACAATGAAAAAATATCTTTTATTATTCTTTATAGCTTTCTCAATCGGTGCATGCACGGATCTAAAGGAAGAGCTTCGAGAGGACATTTTAGCTACTGACACAGAATCTCCCGATCCAAGTGCATTGTTAGAAGGGGTTTATAGTGCTATGATTTTACCATACCAAGATCAGTCAAGGCTTTGGGCTTCTCAAGAGCATACTGGAGATGCAGTAATAGGACCAACTCGTGGTGGTGACTGGGATGACAACGGTATTTGGAGAAGTCTGCATAATCACTCATGGGATGCGGATCATGATTTTTTGAGAGGTACATTTAGTGAAATTCTTCAGATTGTTTATGCAACAACAAATCTGTTAGAATTTGAGCCGACACCTGAGGTAGCTGCACAATCTCGTATGATTAGAGCATTTACGGTTAGTTCTATATTAGATGGATGGGGACAGGTACCATACAGAAGAGAAGGGACTTCTCTTTTGGATGATGCAGAAGTTTTAAATGCACAAGAAGCTATTGACCTAATCATTTCTGAGATTGATGCCGTTATGAATGATTTGCCGGATGCACCCGTTAATCGTGCAAATAAAGATGCTGCTAAAGTCTTGAAGATGAAAACTCTTCTAAATAAAGGTATGTACCTTGACAGAGCGGCACCTAAATTTGACGCTGCTGACATGAATGCTGTAATTTCACTTGCAGATGAAATTATCGCTGGTGGTAAATACTCTATCGCTACTAATTACTACGATAATTTTGCACCTACTAATGATGCAATCTCTACAGAAAATATTTGGACGGCTGAAAATGTTGCGGGCGTAAATGGTGGAGCAGGTAATACTGCAAGATCAAGATGGTTTTGCACTTTACACTATAACCAAAATCCTTCTGGTTGGAATGGTTTTGCTACTTTAGGAGATTTCTACTCTTCTTTTGATGATAACGATGTCCGTAAAGGTGCAGAATATAACGGTATGACGGATGTTTCTGGTATCAGAGCAGGTTTCCTTGTTGGACAACAAGTTGACCAAAATGGTGTAGATTTGCAAGACAGAAATGGAGCGCCA
This sequence comes from uncultured Saprospiraceae bacterium, assembly GCA_937930815.1. Taxonomy (GTDB): domain Bacteria; phylum Bacteroidota; class Bacteroidia; order Chitinophagales; family Saprospiraceae; genus JAGQWW01. Next base: position 5,344 of record CALHBQ010000133.1, read on the forward strand.
CTAGCGTTTACTCCTGATGTTGCTTTATCAGAGACTGGTGGCAACTTAGAGGTAACCGGTATCCGAGTTGTCAAATATCCAATTGATTACAATAATGGAGACAATGTTGATAACGATTATGTTTACTATCGTTATGCTGACGTTCTTATGATGAAAGCGGAAGCATTGATGAGAACTGGTGACTCTGGTGGAGCATTAGCTATCGTTAATGAAATCAGAACTTCAAGAGGAACTTCAGAATTAGCTTCTATTGATGCAGATATCATGATTGCAGAGAGAGGTAGAGAATTTTACTGGGAAGGTTTCAGAAGAACTGATTTACTTCGTTTCGGTAAATTTTTAGATGCATGGCAAGAAAAAGGTGGAGCATCAGGAGCTGAAAGATTGGTTTTCCCAATTCCGTCAGGTTCTTTAGCTTCAAATCCTAATTTGACTCAAAACCCAGGGTACTAAACTTTGGTTTATAAGTATCAATAATCGGATTACTTAGTAATCTAAATACTTAGTCTAAAACAACTTCATTGTGGGTTTTTCAGCCATGATGAAGTTGTTTTTATTTTACGCATCTCTATCCCCTTTTCTTCAACCTTTAAAGACGAAGTCTTTACTTCAGCAGGTTAAAATTCGATAATGTTTTTGAGAAAACCTCCTACACTTTTCACTTTGCTGGTGCTATTAATCGTATCCAGTTGCCAAGACGACCTCAACAAGGAATACTTGTTTTCTGTCGTTTCACCTGAGCGATCTAACATTGATTTTTCCAATGACTTGCCTATTCAAATCGACTTAAATATTTTTAATTACATGTATTATTACAACGGCGGCGGTGTCGCTGTTGGTGATTTGAATAATGATGATCTGATTGATATCGTTTTTTCTTCCAACTTGGAAAAAGAAGCAGTTTATATCAATAAAGGCAATCTTAAATTTGAGGACATTAGTAAGATTGCACAAGTGGATGGCGGCGAAAGAAGTTGGACAACAGGAGTCGCATTGGCAGATATTAATCAAGATGGATTTTTGGATATTTATCTCTCACAAGTAGGCGATTATCAAGAATTGAATTGTAATAATAAATTATTCATCTGTCAAGGTCTGGACGAGAATAACAATCCACTATATAAAGAAGAAGCAGAGAAGTACGGACTAAACTTCAAAGGATTCAGCACCCAAGCAGGCTTTTTTGATTATGATTTGGACGGAGATTTAGACCTTTTCTTAATGAATCATTCTCTACACCACAATGGTACATTCGGACAGAGAAAGGATTTTTTGAACACCCATAATGAAAAATCCGGAGATAGATTATACCGAAATGATAATAGCAAATTTGTGGATGTTACCAAGGAATCAGGCATTCATAGTAGTGTAATTGGTTACGGACTCGGTTTAGCTTTCGGTGATTTGAATAATGATGGCTATCCAGACATTTATGTTGGAAATGACTTTCACGAAAACGATTATCTCTATATCAATCAAGGTGACGGCACTTTTATCGATAAAGCAGAAAGCCAATTAAAACACACCAGTCGCTTTTCTATGGGAATTGATATCGCAGATGTCAATGCAGACGGATATCAAGATATTATCTCGTTGGATATGTTGCCAGAAGACCCTTTTATTTTAAAATCTTCGGAAGGAGAAGATGCGTTGGATATTTTCAATTTTAAGTTGGGATATGGTTATAATCATCAATACGCCAAAAACGCGCTACAGCTTAATCAAGGAAATGGGACGTTCAAAGAAATAGCAACTTATGCGGGTATTCATGCTACGGATTGGTCTTGGTCACCCTTACTTTTTGATTTTGATATGGATGGTCAAAAAGATTTATTTATATCAAATGGCATCCCAAAACGAATGAATGATATTGACTATATAAATTTCATTTCTGGTCATGAAATTCAATTCAAAATTCAGACGAATCATTTAGAAAAAACCGACCTGAGCGCATTAGAAAAAATACCTGAAATCAAACTACCGAATAAATTCTACTTAGGAAACAAAGAGAATAAATTTTCGGATCAAAAAGATAATATTCAAAATCAAAAAATCAGTTATTCTAATAGTGCAGCCTATGCAGATTTTGATAATGATGGAGACTATGATTTGATTTGTAATAACATCAATCAAAAAGCATATTTATATGAAAATAATCTAAAAAAGAATGAAAGCGTTCGCATCAAATTAAAAGGAAATAAAGCAAATCCAGATGGTATTGGCTCAAAGATTATTTCTTATTACGACGGACAAGCGCATGTTCAAGAATACTATTCTACCAGAGGTTTTCAGTCGGCTATGTTATCTCAAATTATTATTCCAAAAGCTAATCTGGATTCCGTAAAACTAATTTGGAATACAGGCGAGGCAGAAACAAAAAAATACACTGAGGGCAATAGTCTAACATTTGAATACGCGACAAATCTTCCAAAACACACTTATACAGATCCAGTTGAAGAAATTGAATTAGCAGATATTACTGAAGCAGTTGGCATTACGCACAAGCACAAAGAAAATCCTTTTGTAGAATTTAATCGAGAGCCGTTGATCCCATTTAGTAATTCGACGGATGGGCCAGCATTAGCAGTTGCGGATATTAATAATGACGGACTGCAAGACTTTTTTACGGGCTCTTCAAAACGTAAACGCAACAAACTCTATCTCCAAAAATTGGACGGAACTTTTGCACAAAGCACCCTTCAAGGAGTGGAAAAAGACACTATCTACGAGGAAGTAGATGCTGTTTTCGCAGATTTGGACGGTGATAATTTTAAAGAATTAATTATAGCAACAGGCGGTAACGAGTACCGATTAAATAGTGAATACACAAAGCCAATTCTTTACAAAAACAATCAAGGAAATTTAACTCGTCAAGTTGAAGCTTTTGATGGGATTCATACCACTGCATCCTGTGTTTTGGCAGAAGACATGGACAATGACGGAGACATTGATTTGTTCTTCGGAGGTCGAGCAACACCTTGGGATTATGGCGTCGTACCGGAAAGTTTTTTATTAGAAAATGACGGGAAGGGCAACTTCACCAATGTCAGTGAAAAATGGTTGTCCGGTTTGAACCGAATTGGTTTTGTACGAGATGCAGAATGGGCGGATATGAACGGCGATGATATTAAAGATTTGGTTATTGCAACGGAGTGGGACGGTATTAAAATTTTATACAATGATTATAAAAATTTCGAAGAAGCAGACTTGACAAAACTAAAAGGTTGGTGGAATAATTTGACAGTTGGAGATATAGACGATGACGGTGATTTAGATGTTTTTGCAGGAAACTTAGGCGAAAATTCTCGACTCAAAATTGGCGAAAACCAAACCGTTAAGATGTACTTCAACGATTTTGATGACAATGGTAAAAAGGAACAAATTGTCAGTTATTATGTGGGTGGAAAGGAAATTCCATTCAACAATTTTGCTGAATTACAAAAACAAATGCCAGCGCTCAAAAAGAATTATTTATACGCCAAAGACTTTGCGCGTGCAAGTATGACAGAGATTTTTGGAAAAGAAAAGATAGCAGGAAGCGAAGTTTTTGAAGCCAATTATTTCAAGAGTAGTTTATTTTTGAATGATGGTAAAGGAAATTTTAGCATGGCAGATTTACCGATAGAAATGCAATACACACCTTATTATGCTGGCTGGTTTGGCGATGTGAATGGAGACGGGAAAACAGACTTAATCCCAGGTGGAAATTTCTATAATTGTAATGTGCAAATGGGGAGATACGACGCAGAAAATGGTTCTGTTTTAATCAATAAAGGAGATAATAATTTTCAATATTTAAACATGAAAAATTCTCCACTCAAAGGCCAAGTCAAGCAGATAAAACCTATTACCATTAAAGGCCAAAAAGCGATTATCGTCGCTCAGAATAACGGGCCTTTAAAAATTCTAAAAATCAAATAGGTGCTGCATAAAACGACATATCAAATTTGCTTTTTCGGACTCTTAGTTTGCTTTTCGGCTTGCCAAAAGGAAACTGAAAAAGAGATCGAAAATCAATCTGTAGGAAATGCAGAACAAACGCTATTTACCGAGTTAGAACCATTGGAATCAGGCTTGGATTTTACAAACGACATTGCGAATTCTGCGGATTTCAATATTTTCAATTATCGAAATTTTTACAACGGTGGAGGAGTTGCGATTGGAGATATCAATAATGACGGTTTATCGGATATTTATCTAACTGCCAATCTCGGAGCGAATAAACTATTTCTAAATAAAGGCAATCTCCAATTTGAGGACATCTCAGAATCGGCTGGAATTACACTCTCCGAAAAGTGGAGTACCGGAGTCACGATGATCGATATCAACAGTGATGGATTACTCGATATTTATGTTTGTAATGCGGGTGCAAAAAAAGGAGTAGATCAGAAAAATGCCCTGTTTATTAATCAAGGAGATAATACATTTTTGGAGGAGGCTGCGACTTACCAATTAGACCAAAATGACTATTCCACACACGCCGCTTTTTTCGATTATGATTTAGACGGTGATTTGGATGTTTACTTATTAAATAACAGTTTTATTCCCGTCAACACACTGAATTACAGCAACAAAAGAGACTTGCGTGCGAAGGATTGGCCGGTCAAAGATTTTCTGAAGGGTGGGGGAGATCGCTTGTTGAGAAATGACGCAGGTGTGTTTACAGATGTGAGCGAAGCGGCAGGTATTTATGGTAGTTTAATTGGGTTTGGATTGGGCGCTACGGTTGGTGATGTCAATAATGACAACTTGCCAGATATCTATGTTTCTAATGATTTTTTTGAAAGAGATTATCTCTATATCAATCAAGGTGATGGCACTTTTTTAGAAGATTTAGAAAATCGTATCAAACACATTTCGCACTCTTCAATGGGTGCGGATATGGCAGATATCAATAATGATGGTAGCCCTGAAATCTTCGTGACAGATATGTTGCCCGATGATGAATACAGGTTGAAAACGACCACAACTTTTGATAATATAAATGTCAAAAAGATAAAAACTAAAAACGGTTTTTATAATCAATATATGCACAATACGCTACAGCTAAATTCAGGTGATGGCAAGTTTAAAGAAATAGGATTTTATGCCAATGTAGCAGCTTCTGATTGGAGTTGGGGCGCATTGATATTTGATGGAGACAATGACGGATTTAATGATTTGTTTGTTTGTAATGGCATTCTGAATGATGTTATTGACCAAGACTTTATAGACTTTTTTGCCAATGAGATTATCCAAAAAATGGTCTTAAGTGGCACGAAGGGAAAAGTGGATTCTATTATCTCTCGGATGCCTTCGCAGCCGTTAGTCAATAAATTTTTCAGAAACACTGGAAGCCTCAAATTTGAAGATCAATCAGAAGAAGCCGGTTTCGGTAAAAAGACTTTTTCTAACGGCGCGGCTTATGGTGATTTGGACAATGATGGCGATTTGGATTTGGTTGTCAATAACGTCAATCAACCAGCCCAACTGTTCAAAAATAACAGTAAAAATTCATTTTTAGGACTGACATTGAATTTTGAGAAATCTAACAAATTTGCAGTCGGTTCAAAAGTATATGTGCATCAGGGGACATCTGTGTTTTTTAAAGAATTGATTCCGTCGAGAGGTTTTCAATCTTCGATAGATTATAAAATGGTCTTTGGTTTGGGAAAGGATGAAAAAGTGGATTCTGTTGTCGTCGTTTGGCCCAATCAAAAGTCTCAAATTTTTAAAAACGTCATTGCTGGAAAGTACCAGACTTTAAATTACGACGCTGAAGAATCTTATAATGACGGAAAAGAAAATCAAGCGAAAAAGGGAATATTCACTCAGGTGAAACATGCTTTTCAAGCACATGAAGAAGACGATTACATAGATTTTTATTATGAAAGAAATATCCCAAGCGAGTTGTCAAAAGAAGGGCCATGTATAGCCAAAGGTGATTTTGATGGCGACGGATTAGAAGACTTATACATTGGAGGGGCAGCCAATCAAACTCCTGCACTGTACCGAAATACAGGAACAAAATATATACAGCAACAGAGCAAATATTTTGAAAAATTCAAAGCATTTGAAGATACGGAAGCCGTCTTTTTTGATGCAGACAATGACGGCGATCAAGACTTGTTGGTCGGTAGTGGCGGAAATAATGTAACCTACAACAAACGAGCTTTTAGAGATAGATTGTACATCAATACGAACGGCAAATTTGAGATTAATTTCAACGCCTTGCCCCCAGTTACTTTAAATACTTCAAAAATCATCCCTTTTGATTTTGACGAAGACGGTGATTTAGATCTGTTCGTCGGCAAGCGTTCTTTGCCCGGTGAATATGGCGCAAGCCCAGGAAGTCATATTTATTTGAATAATGGAAGGGGACAATTTTTAGATGTCACCAAAGATATTGTACCGGAACTCTCTCTGGCAGGCATGGTCACGGATGCCATCTGGGCAGATGTATTGCCAAATAAAGGAAACGAATTAGTTTTAGTAGGGGAGTGGATGGCACCTAAAATTTTGTCATTTGATGGTAGAAAATTCAATATTATTCCTTCTGAATTAGATAAGTACTCGGGTTGGTGGCAATCAATTACTTCGATAGATATTGACAAAGACGGTGACAATGATTTAGTCCTTGGTAATATTGGTGAAAATTTCTACTTAAAAGCCAGCCTAAAAGATCCCTTATTTTTATGGATTAATGACTTTGATGATAATGGTGATGTCGAAAAACTCATCACCCGAAGAATAGATGGTAAGGACAGAACGGTCTTTGTAAAAAGAGATTTGACAGACCAAATGCCAGGCTTGAAAAAGCAAAACCTCATGCATGCTGAATTTGCAAAAAAAGGATTAATTGATTTATTTTCTAAAGAAATATTGGAACGTTCAATTGTCAAAAAAGTCAATTATTTGAGTTCGGTTGTTGTAATGAATCAGGGGAACGGCAATTTTGAAATCCAAAAACTAAATCCCAAAGCGCAATTGTCTTCTATCAATGCCTTGTTGAATTATGATGTCAACAAAGACGGTTTTGAAGATCTAATTTTAGGAGGAAATAACGAGTATTTATTGCCTCAATTCTCTTCGATTGATGCCTGTTCAGGCAAGGTTTTATTGAATGATAATGGGAAAGGGTTTAAAGTGGTAGAGGGATTGACTTCCGGGTTAGATAATGCGGGCGTGGTTCGAAATATTGAGCAAATTGATTATAAAGGCAAGCCGCATGTTTTGTTTTTGATAAATGATAATGCGCCGAGGCTTTATAGGTTCAATAATGAATAGATTCAAACGATTAATCATGAAGTATAATTTAATTCTGATTGTTTTGCTGCTCATCTCTTGTGATAATACAAAAGAGGATGGAGCTGTTTCTGAAACAGTAGAGGCTACTGAATTCAAATCATTTCCTACTCCTGACAAGTTGTACCCTGATTTATTTGTTGCGGTTCAAACAGGCGGTGTTTTTCCAGACAGTAAGACGTTTGTGGATTGTACAGCTAAGTTTCCTGCCGATAAAATCAATGCGGATTATAAAACAAAATCACAAACAGAAAAATTTAATCTATCAGATTTTGTAAAAGAAAATTTCGAAATCCCACCTTCTATTTCTTCTGACTTCAAATCTGATCCGACCAAAACTGCGGCAGAACACGTCACTTCATTATGGCCCGTTTTGACCAGAAAAGCAGATAAAGCCAGCGAATTAAGCACACTTATTCCTTTACCTAAAGATTACATCGTACCGGGTGGTCGATTTAGAGAAGTTTATTATTGGGATAGTTATTTCACCATGTTAGGCTTGGTAGAAGATGATGAGTTTGAAATGATTGAAAATATCTTAGACAATTTCGCGCATTTGATTAATACTGTTGGACACATTCCAAACGGAAACAGAGTCTATTATCAGACGCGTTCTCAACCGCCTTTTTTCTCTCAAATGGTCAAATTATTAGCAGACGAAAAGGGCAACGGCGTTTATAAAAAATATGCAGATGCCTTAAAAAAGGAATACCAATTTTGGATGAATCGCTCAGGCGATGCGGTTGCATTTGAGCACACTGTCCAAACGGAAACAGGCATTCTCAATCGCTATTACGACAAAGGAAACAATCCAAGACAAGAATCATACATTGAAGATTACGAGTTAGTACAAAAAAATAAAGCTGGTGAAAAAATGTACCGCGATTTACGTTCTGGTGCAGAGTCTGGTTGGGATTACAGTTCGCGCTGGTTTGCAGATGGGCAGAATATGGGAACTATCGAAACGACCGATATTTTACCATTAGATTTGAATGCACTTTTATATGGCTTGGAAGAAATCTTAGTGAACTTAGAAACTGCAGATTCTGATTTTACAAAAAATCTAAAAGCAAGCATGAGCAATCGAAAAAAATTCATTTCAACGAAGTGCAAAAGCGAAGACGGCTCATTTGAAGATTATAATTGGACAACAAAAAAACGCTGCGGCAAGAAGTCATTAGCGATGATGTATCCATTATATTTTAAAATGGTCAGTCAAAAAGAAGCGGATGCTGTGGCAAAATACATTGAAGCAAATTTCTTAAAATCAGGTGGTGTTGTTTCGACACTATACAATACTGGACAGCAATGGGACGCACCCAATGGCTGGGCACCTTTGCAATGGATGACCGTCATCGGTTTAGACAATTATGGTCATAAAGAATTGGCAAAAACTATCGCTACTCGATGGGTTTCTATTAATGAAAAAGTATATAAATCTACAGGCAAATTTGTCGAAAAATACAATGTGGAAGACCTAACCTTGGAAGCTGGTGGCGGTGAGTATCCTGTGCAAGATGGTTTTGGCTGGAGCAATGGCGTTTACCTTGCTTTGAAGGCATACACAGCAAAGTAAAATCTAAAAACAATATTATTTAAAAAAAAATGAGTGCAAGTATAAAACGAATTTGGTGGAAAGAGCAAGTCATTTATCAAATCTATCCTAAGAGTTTTAAAGATAGCAATGGTGATGGTATTGGCGATTTGCCTGGTATCATTTCCAAACTGGATTACCTTCAAAACTTAGGAGTGGATATTATTTGGCTTTCTCCAATTTATGCTTCTCCAAATGACGATAATGGTTATGACATCAGTGATTATCGAGCGATACATACTGATTATGGAACGATGGCCGATTTTGATGTACTACTTGCAGGTTTGCACCAAAGAGGCATGAAACTCATCATGGATTTGGTCGTCAATCATACTTCCGATGAGCACGCGTGGTTTGAAGAATCGAAGAAGTCAAAAGACAATCCGTATCGAGATTATTATTTTTGGAAAAAGGGCGTAAATGGTGGGCCGCCAAATAATTGGAAATCATTTTTTGGAGGTAGTGCCTGGAAATACGACCCGACAACAGACGAATATTTTTTACATCTTTTTACTAAAAAGCAACCTGATTTAAATTGGGAAAATCCTAAAGTCCGAGACAATGTCTGTGACATCCTCAGATTTTGGTTGGACAAAGGAATCGATGGTTTTAGAATGGATGTCATTCCGTTGATTTCGAAAAGATTAGATTTTGCCGATACAGATTTAGAATACCTCAATGATGTCATCGCCCAAGTTTATTCAAATGGACCAAAAGTGCATGAGTACATCAATGAAATGTACGAAAAAGCCTTGAAGGATTACGACATCATGACGGTGGGAGAGGGCCCTGGTATTTCAACTAAAGTAGGTATCAAATACGTGGGAGAAGACCGAGGCGAATTGAATATGATTTTTCATTTAGACCATATGTTTTTGGGGCATGGTCAGAAAGGAAAATTTGATCCCGAGGAATATGATTGGAGTGATATCAAACGGATTTTCAAAGATTGGTATGAAGCAATGGGACAGTCAGGTTGGGTGAGTATTTTTTTGGATAATCATGATTTTCCTCGTTTGGTATCAAGGTTTGGAAATGACAAAGAGTACCGAGTAGAAAGTGCGAAACTTTTGGCGATGATGGTTTTTACTTTGCGCGGAACGCCCTGCGTTTATCAAGGTTCAGAACTCGGAATGTCGAATGTTCACTTTGATTCTTTAGACGATTACCGAGATGTAGAAACACTGAATTACTTCAAAGAATTTAGTAAAGAAGGGGCGACGGTTGAGTCCTTTTTGCCTTTGGTGCACGAGCACGGACGCGACAATGTACGAACGCCAATACAATGGGATGCAAGTAAAAATGCAGGTTTCACCAACGGAACGCCGTGGATAAAACTCAACCCAAATTACGAAGAGATTAATGCTGAAAATGTTTTAGAAAATCCAAACTCCATTTATTTCTGGTATCAAAAACTGATGAGCTACCGCAAGCAAAATAAAACGCTTGTTTACGGTGATTGGAAGGTCATCGCACAAGAAAGCAAAGACATCTACGTCTATGAGCGATTTGATGAAGAAAATCATTTTTACATTTTGCTCAACCATTCCAATCAAGCGCAAAATTTTGAATTGGACTTAAGTGGCCACCGTTTAGAACTTTGTAATTTGGAGAGTGGAATGGCAAGAAGTTTAAAGCCGTGGGAGGCAAGATTATACAAGCAAAAATAAGTTTATAAACAAAACAAAAACCAAGTTTAAAATATGAAAAACAATAAAATATTTTTCTGGTCATTGACGGTTGCACTTGCGGGCTTTCTTTTTGGTTTTGATACGGTCGTCATCTCTGGTGCAGACCTTTCTTTACAAGAATTGTGGCACCGAGGTGAATTTTTCCACGGCTTTGTCGTCATGGCATCGGCTCTATGGGGGACAGTCATCGGTGCACTGTTTGGAGGTATTCCGACAGACAAAATTGGACG
>CALHBQ010000134.1 GCA_937930815.1 uncultured Saprospiraceae bacterium
AATGATTGCTTCTCCGTTTTCATCCAAAGAAATTTGGACATTATTATTACAAGCGAGCGTTGTATTTTTTAAGGTTACTTCTATAGCATCTGAAGTCACACAGCCATTATCAGTTGTTTCAAAAACAGTCACTGTAAATGGCCCACTGCCTTGTCCTGTTTCCCACTCTATCGTTACGGAAGTATCATCTTGAGCAATGATGGTTCCGCCTCCACTTAAAGTCCAAGTCGCCTCATTTCCAAAATCATTTACTAAATTGAAGACAGTAATTTCACCTGGACAAACGAAGTCTACGCCGTCAATTTCTGTAGGAGTTACAGGCAATACGATGAACTCAGCTGGTACTCTTTCGCTCACGCAAATTCCACATTCACATTGTACATAATAAGTTGTCGTATCTGGAATTGCATTATCAACTAAACCAGCTCCTACTGGGTCAAAAACGCTTCCTGTCGCAACCATTGTACCGCCCATTTCTGCAGTCCACCAAGTTGTTCTTTGTATTGAATCTGCGCTACAAGTGATTGTACAAGTCGCAGTCAAGCCTTCACTTGCTGGTACGGTTTCGTCCATGCACAATTTATAGCCTTCTACATCTGATGGCAGCTCGATAATCATTCCAGGCAAAACTTCAGCGGAAGCCATTGCCAAACAAGCTGGATTGGCTGTTTCTTTTACAACAATATTATAAACACCTGGAGTTAGCCCAGTGTAAGTTGTAGTAGTTGAAAAAGTAATTCCTCCATCTATTGAATACTCTACTCCCGTGGCAGGAGTTGTTCTAATTGTTATTTCTCCATTACCAGCTCCGACACATGTTTCAGGTTGAACTGCAACTGCATCCAAACTAAGAACACAAGCTGTTGTACAAAAGAATCCAAAATCAAAACTATGATCATTGCACCCCGGGCCACCAGTTGTGATTGGAGTATAAGGATATCCAAATAAATAAGCAGGAACATTGCCCATTGCAATTTCTGCATCCGAATCATTCAAATTAATATCGGTATTCATTCCAATACTATCAATGGTCAAGCCTAAAGTGTCAAATAATGTTAGAGTATTTACATTATATTGGCTGTAACCAACTACGATATCATAATTTGTATTGAAAGTTAAATCTGAAGTCAATGAAGAGAAATAATATTCTCCATTTGCATCAGTGGTTGATACACCTATAAGTGTTCCATCTGTTGCAAATAAAGCTACATCTACTCCTGGAATTGGTGACTCTCCTGGATCTTGGATTCCATCCATATTTTGGTCTTTCCAAACGTAGTTTCCGATTTCAATTGGTGCAAATTCACAGGACAATTCTAAGTCTCCTAATCCGTTCGCTTTACCAGCAAAACCAAGGCTACCGTCAATTACTTGGTAGCTTCTATTTCGTTCACCAGTAGTATTATCAAACCACGTAACTCCCCCTGTATTTACATTAACTGTTGGATCAAAAACAGTCGAAACAACTTCTCCTGAACCTGGCTTTATAGCCAATCCACCCAAGGCTATCTCATTGTGAAAAGGGGCTGTGGATGGATTTGGGTAAGCGTCAGAGAAATAATATTCGCTTCCATTAGGACCTTGATTGTTTCCCATTCCTCCAGGAGTAGTACATCCTGCACTTCCTTCCAAAGTATATGTTCCAGCTACATTACAAACCCTAATAATATCACCTCCAGAATAAGTATCATAGTAATTAAAATCATTAGGATCTGGGCTAAAGTTTTGAAACCCTCCTTGTTGGCCCATTCTATCCATAAATCCTAAGATTATAGAGCCATCACTATCAAATTCAATATCAGCAAGTATTGGTTGTGGCCGTTGAAAGATATCATCTCTTAATGCCAAAATCTGATTATCAGTCCACGGGTACCATTGATTTATACTCGGTGAAACCGCTGCTACAGCTCCTCTTTGAAAAGAAAGATCAAAATCAAAAACTGTAGTAAAGTTACCCGCTGATCCAGCTGGATCGTGTACATAAATATAGGCATGCAAATCATCGTTATCTTGAGAAGTTGATGCATCACATACAACGCCTACGTAAACTTTTCCTTTATGAAATTTGACAGCCCATGGTCTGAATTCTCCACCTACACATCCCGGATCAGGAATTGGCATTGAAGTTACATCAGCAGCAGTTGGCGCTACATATGGATCACTTAGAGCTATTTTATTTAAGGTCTTGTCGAACAAGTTGACCACCCATAAATCTTTATTATCATCAGACATTTCGATATCTCCCAAAGACATTTTTCCAACCAAACCATACGCATCTGTATCGTGAGAAGGCAATTGCTTTGTCGCTGGCAATGGAAAACCAATACGAGGATCAGTTCCTGTATCGAAGCCAAGCGCGTCCATATCTATTACATCTAAAATTGAAGCAGCAGCTGGATTTGCTACATCAATCATATAAATTCCGCCTGTTCCACCTGGACCGAATCCACTGTGGCGACGCAATGTTGATGCTGCGAATAGTGCTTTATTTGTTCTTTGGTAAGCCATTCCCCAAAGTGTTCCTACCTCCTTTGATTCGACAAGAGTCGTATTCATATTTGCTCCTGTTGCATCGTAAGAAACAGAAACAATTCCAGGGCCAGTACCCGCATTTCCGCCAGCAAGAGGATCACCTGAAATATAACATGGTGCAAAGAAATTAATAGCGGCATCATCTCCACAATAATCTGTTGGACAAGCCAAGCCTAAATCAACATTACAGTCAGGAGACATCGGATATTGAACCGTTGTTCTTGAATCTGTTCCGTTCGGACTTGGCTTTAAATAGTCTAATGAAGCTGGAGCAACAAACTCAACTCGATAGCGAACACCATCTGTCAAACCAGAGAAAAAATATTCTCCATTTGCATCGGTTGTGGTGGAACTAATAAGTGTACTTGCAATTCCAGTGACTGCGGATTCATACAGATAGACATCAATTGCTTCAAGGCCAAGGCCGCTTTCATCATTGATTCCATTAAAATTGAAATCGGTAAAAACGGTTCCCCCTAATACGCCTGCTCCGCCGGGACATGGGCCAGGTGGTGCGATAGTAGCTGCATTAGAATTAGAAAATGACAATAATGTCAAAAGAGAAAAGAGTATAGCATAATTATAGAATTTTGCTACCCCTCTGTTTAAAGGAAGGATCGTAGAAACTGGGCGTTTCATGGGATTGTACTTTTTGGTTAAAGAAAAATATATAGTAACTCAGTGTCAGATGAACTCAAATGAGATCTCTGGCACCCTTTTAAAATCAAAATTTGTGTAAGGAAAATATTTCAGCTATTGCTGAAAATGTAGGAAGCAATTGAACCTAACGCTGGCTCTGTTTTTTTAATTTATTGGAAATAGACTGGAATAGGTAGGCAATACGTAAGTACTATTTATAATGTGAATATTATGCCAAAAAGTTTTAAGGTGATACCCTAAAAGGGCTAATTAATAGATGTGATTTTTTTCTAAAGTATAACTAACTGAAAATGGGCTACCTGTGAGGAGGTAGCCCATTTTACAAATTTTAAAGTGTGAGAATCATTGTAACGTCCCAACAATTCGGCAGACTCTACTCGTGGGACGACGGGAAGTCGTGCCACGAACGTGTACCGTATTTATTTAGTTTTAATAGAACAGCCAATCGCTTTCGTATAATTCGGATCAGGATCGGTTCCTGCTTCTAATGCAGCGATTGCATCTTCCAAAAATTTCTTTTTAACCCCACTGGCATCTTGTGGATTATCATCAATCGCACCGATGTATTTTACCGTGTGCTCATTGTCCAATAAAAAGATATGAGGTGTTTTGGTCGCTCCGTATTGTGGATAAACTTTCTGACCATCATCAAAAAGATAAGCGAATTCAAATCCTTTTTCTTTTGCACGTACACCCATATTTTCAAATGAATCGTCTGGTTTCACCTCTGGGTCATTTGGATTAATCGCCAAAACTGGATAGCCCATAGATGCATATTTCGAATGCAAATCATTTAAACGATCTTCGTACATCACTGCGTATGGGCAGTGGTTACAAGTGAACGTTACGATGGTTCCTTTTTTACCTGCGTAATCAGTTAGTGAAATCATGGTTCCATCATGATTTTTCAAACTGAAGTTTGGTGCTTTATCTCCAACCTTCAAACCATCAGTCGATTTATTGTTAACTAATTCTGCTTTTGGCTTATCAGTAGTTTGATTGGTTGAAGTTTTTGCGTCGTTGTTTTTACATGCAGCAAAAAACACGATGCAGCTTATCGCGAAAAGTAAATTTTTCATTAGAGTGATTTTTATAAAAATGTTTTTAAAATAGATTCTAATTCGTCGTGATTAGCAAATTGCTCGCCTATGAATATTCGTTTGTTTTTATTGTAAACAATAGTAACTGGAATCGCTCCATCCCAAGTTGTATCAACTTTATCAATCCAAGTATTCGCATCGGAGTCAATTAAGGAAATGACTTCTGATTCCAATTTATTGTTTTTTATAAAAGGAAGGAGTTTGGTTTCGATGTGCGTTTTAAAATCAAGGCTGACCAAAATTACTTTGACGGGTTGATTCGAATATTTTTTATGAATGTCTTCAAAATAAGGTAACTCTTCCACGCAGGGTTTGCACCAAGTTGCCCAAAAATTGATAATATAAGTCGTATCATTTTGATGATTAAAAATATGCGCCATCTCATCAAACGATTCATAAACTGGAATGGTAGGAAGGGATGCTTCGTTTGTAACTGAAGTTTCAACCTTATCAGGTGTTTCAACTTTTGCAGAAGAAGCATTACCACCGCACCCAATAAGAAAAAAGCTGAACCACAAAAGGCACAAAAGAGGCACAAAAGATACAAGGGCTTTTGTTTCCTTTTGTGTTTTTTGTGGTTCAAAAATCAGCATCAGTTTATTCATCATTTTAAATTTTAGAAAAAAAGTAGTACATCAAAACTTACCAAAATAAAAAACCGGAAAAAAGACATAAAATCTAATTTCCGGTAAAAATACAAAATTACATAACGCTACTTGAGCGTCGAGCGATAAGAGATTGATTAATCTTTTGACCTATTGCCTAGCAAAAAAGCTTAGTCAACCGTGAAAGCCTCATCTCTAATTGATTCTTAAACAATATCGTTGTCAGAGAACACTCAAAATTTGTCGTAGCGATGTAATTGCAAGTCGTCGATTACTTGGATCAACTTTTCGGCGTAACGTTTATCTGTCGCATAACCTGCTTTTTTGAGGCCATGCGCCCACGCGCGATAATCGTTTTTACCCAAGTTGAAAAGAGACTTGTAACGTTTGTGTGTAAGTAATTGGCTGTGGGCACGGTAGCTTTCCCAAGTAGAACCATATTTGCGGAAGAAGTCCTTGTGGGTATCATCCGTAAAATTGGAACAGTGCCCCTTTTTACATTTTCGCGAAAAGCATTTTATTCCAAAATGATTATTGTTGCCAGTGGCCAATCTGCTGGCACCTGCATTGGTCTCTACCAATCCTTGCGCCAATTTGATACTGGCAGGAATGCCATACTTTTCCATTTCAGTTTGAGCGATTTTTACATGTTTTTCAACATAGCCGATTTGTCTGTCGCGTTTCGCTTTTTCTTTTTTAGAAAGCTGTTTAGGTTTAATATCAGCAATCGAAAAAATACTAAATTGTTCGGTTTTGGGTTTCGGCGGTTCTTTCTTTTCGACTTCATCGAGGTCATAGATTTTTTGTTCAGCCGTTTGTTCAACGGGAGCAATTGCTTCCATGACGCGCAAAACTGTTTGCCAAAAACCATTTTTAGATACTTCTTTTGGAGGTTCCACCAAGTTGACCTGCGAAGGTGTTGGCGTTCCTCCCGGCGAATTCATCTGCACCGAAAAACTAATGTCTTTGGAATAAAATAACATCAAAACCAATGCGGCCAAAAAAATGCGGCTTTTGTATTGAAGTGCTAATTTGATAGCACGTACCTTTGCTGTGTTCCATTTTGCCTGCAGTTCTTTTTTCAACAATTCAGTTTGACTGTTCATTTTTTTAA
>CALHBQ010000135.1 GCA_937930815.1 uncultured Saprospiraceae bacterium
TTTTCTATTTAAAAGGTTGCTCTTCGAGCGAATTAGTGCGTTCCCTGATGCGTTCTCTGATGCGTTCCCTGAGCGAAGCCGAAGGGAACAAAAGCGGAGATCGATTTCCATGCCTGTTCCCTTCGGCTTCGCTCAGGGAACAGCTCAGTTTACAATTTTAAAATTATAGGTAACAATAAATGAGTCATCACTAACCCACCAATAAAGAAACCGACCACTGCGACCAATGACGGCAATTGCAAATTGGACAAACCACTAATCGCATGACCTGAAGTACAACCTTTTGCATAGCGCGTTCCAAAACCAATAAAGAAACCACCTACCACCAAAATGATAAATCCTTTTAAAGAAAAAAGTGTTTCAAAATTGAAAATATCGCGAGGGACAAATCCCAATCCATCCGATTTGTTCTGAGGAGTCGCTACTCCAACGGAGGACAAATAGTCAATTGTCGATTGAGAAATTTGAACGGGTTCAGGACTTTGCAAAGTGGTCGATCCGATAAAACCGCCAATAGCAGCTCCAGTCAAAAAAACCAAAATCCAAGCCTGCGTCTTCCAATCATAATTGAATAATTCAATTTTCTTACCTGCTCCACCCATCGAACAAATCGTCTCAAAGGAAGTAGAAACCCCAAATTTTTGACCTGAATAAAGCATGGTAAACATGAGGCAAGCAATCGCTGCCCCAGAGACTGCCCAATGCCAAGGTTGACTTATAAAGTCAATAATTGATAAAATCATTTTAAAGTAATTTTTGCTAATAAACCTATTGTCAATACACAAGTTCAATTGAAGAACTCATTTAATTTTATTTTAAAATAAACCTTCTTTAGCCCTCCGTCTCTCGTCATCCGTCTCTCGTCATCCATACCTATTCCTCTTCTTCATTCGATTGAACCGCCAGTGGCGTCCAAATATCTATCGAATCATCATCGCGATAATCAAAAGCTTCCACCGCATCCTGAATATTCATAAACTGATTTTCAGGGCCGATTTGACGCATCAAACCAGCTTTTGTAAAACGGTCTCTTACCAATCCTAATGCCCCACTTATATAAAAATCAATTTCTTTATTTTTCAAAAAATGTAAAACCTCTTCCATTGCATGCATGCCCGTTGAGTCAACCGTCAAAATACTGGACGCATCCAAAATCAAGACTTCCATCTCACCCTCTCTTTGTTTTACAAATCGGTAAATTCTCTTTTTAAATAAATCCGCATTTGGGAAATATAAAGGGCTGTCAAATCTTAAAATCAGGATTTCTTTATTTTGTAATGCATCTGGAAATCGTTCTACATTTCTAAAATAATTAGTCCCCGGAATCTTGCCCAAAACAATCATCGGAGGAATCGACGACAGATAAGTATTTTGCAAAACAGAAAGTACCACACCCGTCAAAACACCCAATTCAATCCCAACGCCAAGCGTCACTACAAACGTTATTATCATCATCCAAAAATCATTTCGATGGATTTTCCAAAGATGAATGGCTTCTTTATATTCAAACAATCCTTTGATGGCTAATAGAATAATTGACGCCAGTAACGCTTCTGGCAAGTAGTAAAACAAAGGCATCAAAAACAGCAATGTAATCGCAATTAACGCAGCAGTGATAATGGAAGACAACCCCGTTCTTCCACCTGATTCATTATTAATTGCTGACCGAGAAAAACTTCCAGAAGTAGGTATTGATTGAAAAAACGCACCTACAATTTTAGAAACGCCCAAAGCAAATAACTCTTGATTGGGTCGAACTTTGTAGTAATCATGCTTCGACTCAATTGCTTTTGCAATGCCAATCGACTCAACTATTCCTATCAAGGTGACGGTCAAAACAGTCGGCAAAACCAACTTAATATTTGCCATTGAAAAATCAGGAAAAATTAATTTAGGCAATCCTTGAGGAACCGAACCGACGATACTTATTCCTTTTTCATCAAGTTGAAAAAAGTAAACCAACGCAATCCCAATCATCACTGCCAACAATGCGCCAGGGATATTTTTATTTACTTTTTTTAAAACAGCTATTAAAATCATTCCACCAATTCCCAATCCTAAAGCCAATAAATTCGTCTCCGAAATATGACTGAAAGCATAACCAACCGTTTCATAAAAATGATGGAAACGTGGGATGTCAATTCCCAACAAATATTTCAATTGACTCGCTGCAATAATCACTGCCGCTGCCGAGGTAAACCCTGCAATAACAGGATGCGAAAGAAAATTCACCAAAAACCCAAGCCGCAAAAACGACATCATAGTCTGAGCAACTCCAATCAACAAACCGGTCAATATGACGAGTGAAAGATATTCTTCCGTAAACGGCTCCGCTACCTGCCCCACTCCTGCCAAAACCAACAGCGCAGAAACCGCCACTGGTCCAATCGACAAATGTCTTGACGTTCCTAAAATCGCATATAAAAACAGTGGAACTATCCCTGCATATAACCCATAAATCGGCGGCACCCCTGCCAACAACGCATAAGCCATTCCTTGTGGAACGAGCAATACACCAACCGTTATCCCCGCCACTAAATCAAACCGAAAGTCAGATTTAGAGTACGTCGAAATCCATTCTAATGCAGGTATTCTTTTTTTTAAATTCATAATCGTAACGTGGAGCGGTGCTCCGCGATGTCGCTCAGGAAGCGGTATTTTTTTTAATTAAATTTTAAAGCGTCATTTTTTTGTTTTTTCAAAACCATTGCGGAGCAACGCCCAATACGTAACGCGGAGCGGTGCTCCGCGATGTCGCTCGGGAAAATATGATTAAATTCTTCGACCCTCACACTTGCATTGAGCGACTTTTTTGATTTTTTCAAAATCATTGCGGAGCACCGCTCCGCATTACGTAATCACTTCAAATAATAAGTCGACTCATCTGGCTTCACCGGTCGCTTAAACCAAAGCGGTCTTCGTAAACCGTTTGGTCCAGGAGCAGGTCGAGTCATTGCCAACCATTCTTTATAAATCTCGTGCGACTTGTTGGTATCAACGAAGATGTCACCGTATTTATCATTGGGTCCAGGCTTCTCCAGGCGCACCCGTTGATGCCAGCAATGCATACCCGAAATCGGATCAGGATGAACCGCATGAGTAATATTTTGGTGTACGCCACCATCTTTCCAAAAGATTCGTTTGCTATCCGCATCTTCGCTGTCGAAAGGTTGGACACCGGCCACAGTTGACATTTTATAACCTCCTTTTCCATCGGTTTCAATAGCGACAGTATTGGTCGCCCAGCGATTACCAGCGTCTTGTTTTCGACGCCAGCGGCCAAGGTGATGAGAACAAGCCACGACGCCCGGTTTCATACTTTGCGTCACCCAAACTTTATCCACGAAATACCCAATATCGGTATTCAGCTTTATCAAATCTCCGGTTTGAAGTCCAAATCGTTTGGCTTCCTGCGGATGCATCCATATTGGATTACGATTAGAAATTTCGGCAAGCCACTTCGCATTTCCCGAACGAGAATGTATCAAGGTCGGCAACCTGAAAGTTGGGAGCAACACATATTCGCCTTTCTCTCTATCCAGTTTTTCTTGATGAATATGACTTTTGATATAGGTCGGCAATGCGTGCTCTGGCCATCCCCAATCAACCATGGTCTGAGAATAGAATTCATTTTTCCGTGTTGGCGTTGGGAATCCGACCCGCGGAACTCCGTTGACCATCACCCCGACATTCTTTCCATTTTTGGAAATGACTTTTGATTCCGGATCAACAACCGAACCTTCCATCTGATCAGCAGGCACTTCAAACATATTCTTTTGATAAGAATGATTTTCCACTTCAAAAGCACCATACTTTCGCATATAATCCAACTCCGTCAAGCCCTCTTTTTTCGCGGCAGCAGGTAGTCCTTTTGTGTTTTCAAAAATGTATTGGTAGTACTCGTCGATGGTAATTTTTTGACCTTCCCGATAAGGAGAAAGAAAATGTTTTTTGATTCCTAAATCACCCGTCGGATCCATTCTCCAACTCAATTCAATCCAAAATTCATCTTCTTCCCAAACTTCTCCGGGGTTCGATTCGTAAGTAAATTCCACGTGTTTTCCCGCTCGACGGGCAGCTTCACGCAAAACTGGTTGACGAAAAGCAATCCACATTCCAGAGTGTGTTGCGTAGGAATTGAGGTCATGCCTTTCGGCAGAATGACCCATTGGTAAAACATAATCGGCAAAGAAAGCCGTCTCATTCCAAGTCGGTGTCATCGCCAAATGCAAACCAAAAAGGTCCTCATCTTCAAACGCCTCCATCCAACTAAAGCCATCAGGATACGTCCAAACTGGATTAAAAACACGGCTGAAATAAACGTCCATTTTTCCTCTTCCATCTTTCAAAAGATGTGGTAAAAGGAAACTCATTTCGAACATCGACAATGGGTACTCATTTGGATAATGAAGTTCGTTCCAAAATTTTTGCCCCGGAGGAGTGGTATGAAATTTAGGCTTGAATTTATTCCATGAGTTCGGAGAAGTTCCACCGACGGTTCCAACTGACCCAGTCAAAACTTGCAAGAAATGCAGACATCGACTCACACACCAACCACCCAAATTACCTGCCGCAGCGGCTCGCCAATTATGACTCGCGAACTTGGTTCCTGCCTCTCCTATCAATCGTCCAACTTCAATTATTTTTGCAGCGGGAACTCCTGTTTCTGCTTCTGCATATTCGGGCGTGTATTTTTCATACTCCGCCGTCATTTTTTCAATATAGTTTTCAAAAGTTATCGGCTCATTCGGGAATTTCATTTTTAGAAACTGCTCCCAATTTGTCCAATCTTCCAAAAACGGACGGTTGTATAGGTTTTCGTCTAAGATAATTTTTGCCATAGCGAGCAACATCGCCGCCTCTGTCCCTGGGTAAGTCGGTAACCAATAATCGGACATACTCGCAGTATTCGATAGGCGCGGATCCATGGTTGCGAGTTTCGCCCCTTTCATTTTTGCCTCAATAATTCGCTGCGCATGAGGGTTGAAATAATGCCCCGATTCAAGGTGTGCAGAAATCAACAAAATGAATTTCGCATTCGCATGATCTGGTGATGGCCTATCGTAACCGTACCAAAGATTATATCCAAATCTCGCTCCCGAACTACATACATTTGTATGCGAATTATGTCCATCCACATTCCAAGATTGAACAACTCTATTGGCATATCCTTCGTGCCCAGGGCGACCAACGTGGTAAGCAATTTCATTATTCCGACCTTCACGAATGGCTTTGCTCATACGAGCAGCAACCTCATCCAAAATCGAATCCCAACTTACTCGTTCCCATTTTCCTTCGCCTCGTTTCCCTACCCTTTTCAATGGATAAAGGATCCGATCTGGATCCGTGATTTGATTAATCGTTGCTGGTCCTTTTGCACAGTTTCGTCCACGACTTCCTGGATGGTATGGGTTGCCTTCGAATTTTCGAATTTCGTTACTGTCCTTATCGACGTACGCTGTCAAACCACAAGCGGACTCGCAATTGAAGCAAGTCGTCGGAACGATTGTATAATTTTTCTTGACGCGTTTTGGGTGCTCTTTTGCTTCGTACTCTGTCCAATCATCCCATTTTTCCATTGGTGGAAAACCTTGCAATGGTGTGGTTTTCATTTCATTGTGGTGTGGAGTGGTACTCCGCACGCCATTGTTATCTATAAAATCTTCCCTAACATTTAATGTTCCTTCCAAAGGATTTCCATCTCTCTCTTTAGTCAAGTCTGGAATCAACTTCATTTTAGTTGCAATTCTCTCTATTAAACTTCTTTTCATATTTTTCCATGTAGCGCGGAATGAAATTCCGCAGATTCATTTTAAAACAAAATATTTTCTAAAACTAAAGCTTGTCTTTATATTCGTAAGATGAGTTGTTTTATTTTTATAAATTTATAATAAAACACCAATCTATTTCACCTCTCAAAATATACTATGCACAAAGAATTCTACCATAGAAAATTGCCTCATTGGCAACCTAAAAATGCTGTTTTTGATGTCAATTTTCGTCTCGAAGGTTCTCTTCCAAAAGCTAAATGGATCGAATTAAAAGAAAAACGAGACAAAAAAATTATTGAACTCAAAAAATCTATCACGGACGAAAACGAAATCAAACTTGCTTTACAAAAAGAACATGACCTTTATTACGGAAAATTTGACACACTTCTCGACAAAGGAGACTTCGGTCCAACTTGGTTAAAACAGCCCGAAATTATCGAGGTCGTTTCTGAAGCTTTTCATTATCGACATGCTCAAGGCATTTTCAAACTCGTTTGTTTTTCAATTATGTCAAATCATGTCCACGCAATTTTTTATAAAGTTCAAGAATCGCTCGATCATACTATGCAATCTTTTAAACGCCACACAGGCAAACAGGCTAATTTGATTCTTGGTAGAACTGGTCAGCCCTTTTGGCAACCTGAAGGCTATGATCATAAAATTCGAAATCGAAAAAGTTTACAACGACGCATTTCTCATAATTTAAATAATCCAGTTACCGCTGGTCTTTGCAATCATTGGAGTCTTTGGAGCGGCAATTATTTGAATCCTGAATTTCAGGATTGGATGCCTAAAAGTACGTGAAATGTTGATTCCCTTTCGTTCTATGAAACTGTCTTTATCAAATATGCACTTTCTGACTAACCTAGCGTTTTTGATTTTTTCAAAATCATTGCGGAGTACCACTCCGCACTACACATTTACGAAAGCGGAATCCGTTGAGGTGCCTCCACCCAAATATGTTCCGTTGCATAAATTCCAATCAAAACCGCTACTCCTGCTGCTGCTAAAACTAAAGCATTGCCTCCACCAAAAGCTAAAAGCAATACTGGTAAAATATTACCCAAAAGCAAAACACCTCCGTAAAATAATTTCGAATAACGACCTTTTGTAATCATCGAAACAGTGTATTTTGCATCAGAGGTAGGATGCGTGGAAATCAATTCAAAAAGTATCGTCAATAGGTTGAAAGCAATTGATGCGTATAATGTGATTTTCAAATAATTCATCCAATCAGCAGAAGTTTCCGTGAATAAGGCAACTATCATAAATGCCGCCGCGCCTGCCATAAATGCATGCACTAACATGTGCATCGCTAAAGTTGGGCTTTGCCAAAAATCACGTCCTTTTGCTTGTCCGAAAAGGAAGGCTGTATAAACCGCCAAAAGTCCTGCGGTGAAAACTGTTATAATGTTCAATCCAAACTTTAAAGAATCCCAACCGAAGAAAAGGGCCGCTACCAAAGCCGTTACCAAAGCCCCAAAAACAGTGATTGTGTATCCACCTTTCACCAACCAAGAATTCCATTGTGGGCGAAGTAAAACGTAAAAAAATCGTTTTGGCTGATCTAAATCCATAATCAAAAGGATACCTGTCAAAGCCAAAAATCCTAAACCTAATCCGTAACCCCACCATTCTGTTTCAACGGTCGGAGTTGCCCAACCGAAAATCATTGCGAGCAATGGAACGATTAATGCGCCTGCTGCAATTGCTTTCGTCCACACATAAGCTGATACTTCCCATCCCCACAAAATTCCTTTGTCTGGAGTGTCGTAAACTCGGCGTGGTTCTTTGCCCATGTCCTTACCCATGATTACATCAATGGATTTTTGAGGGCCGCTTTTTGCGAGTTCGCCAGCAGTGGAATATTGTTTATTCATTTCC
>CALHBQ010000136.1 GCA_937930815.1 uncultured Saprospiraceae bacterium
TTTCTTTGCAGCCTTAATCATTTTTTCAGCTTGTGCTAAAGTAATACCCATGATTTATATTTATTAGTGACTTTATAATTTTATGTCTGGTTACTGAAGCTGCAAGAGTACTGCTTTTTATCAACAAAGATTGTTGGTAATAGAAAGTAACTGAGGAATCAACAAAATGTACCTGCTTTTTCTTTTAGCAAAAAACTAAACATGTGCAGACTCAGATTCATTTTGCTTTTAAAAACATCGTCCGTCATCTTAAAATCATGTACAAATAAGTCTAATTTATCGATCTTAGTTTCCGTGAATATTTCGGGGACATCTTGAATGCTCATTTTGCTGAGAGAACAAAAGCTCACCGAACCTTAACCTTTATTACAGTTGAATCCATTTCAGTATCAGCCTCCCAAGGTCTACGATACTTCATGATAATCGAATCAACGCCACTTTTCACCCCTTTAAATTTCCAAACTTCCGTGCCTCCAACGCCTGAAAGGCGAAGCGGATTAGAATCAGCAACATACTTCTGACTAATAGATTCAACAATATCTATCCTTTGATTATTAGCCCATTCCCACTCGTAACCAGTAGTATGGTTAGATTCTAAATCAATCTGAAATTCTTCATTGATTGATATTTCGTAATAACTTTTAAGTCCCTCAGATGGATCTTTTGGTTCTGTTGTACAGGAATAGATTAGGATTGTTGCTATGAAAAGTAATGTGTTTTTTTTGATCATTTTTTTAGTTTGTGTTCGCCATTAGTTAGATACTTCTTCCAAAGTTCAAGATTTTCTGTATTTATAGGATAGCAAATTCCTGGATTATCCAATTCGAATATTACATTGGCTATTCTTTTTCCAAATTTTGATGATTCGTCCCAAGTGAAATAATCTGAACCCATCAAAGCAAATGCGATTGTATTTAGGTTCATTTCTGAAAGCTCCCCTGATATTGAATCATCACACAATTTGATTATGTCATTTACATTAACTTCATATTCTTCGTTCGTTTCTACTGGCTCGATATATGTTTCTGATGTATCAAGCCCTGTTTTTATTCTACTTCCTTCAATATCTAAGTTGAGATCTTTGGCTTTTATTTGGCCATCAAAATATTCTTTCAGTATTTGCTCTTTCATTTTTTTATTGCAGTATAACGTAATAATTCTCATACCAATTACGAGTAGCCAACCTATCCTTTTTTAGTTTAATTTCTTTCCCTTATTCATCCAATTCGCTGAAAATGAACAAATTATAGAAACTTAAAGCTACAAAAATCAAACATATATCTGATCGCATTTAGATGATTTTCAAGCCAATATCCCCACAATACCACCAAAACGTTAAAACTTCCACTCCCTCATAAATACACTCCATAGGTTATTCAATTCATGTCAAAAAACCGTAATTTTGTAGTCCACTCACACAAAAGATACCTAAAAACTACTTCAGGTAACATATTGAATAGTATTACTTAACGAATTGATGACTATTCGATGGTAATTTCCCGCACCTTTAGTTTCCCTCATTTTTTTCAAAGAACAAAAACATTCGACTATGAACAAATGTACATTAGTACGTATTCCGCTGTGGCGGATAAATTCAGCGAGTATACTCGCTGGTCTTTTCTTACTTTTTTCATCGACATCTATTGCGCAAAATTGCCCAGGCAATTTAGCTAATAACCCAGGTTTCGAGCAAGGCATTGCTGGCTGGAACATCATTGCTGGTTCGGCAAGCACTTCTACTGACGCCAATACTGGCTCAACTGCCCTCGAATTAGGGGGCTCATCTGGTTCCAATATTATCAATCAAGCGATGGTTGGGAAGCCCAATACCTATTATACATTAAGAGCTTTCATGAAGCAGAATAGCACGGATACCAATGGTGCTTTCGCTTTTATCAAATATTACAATGCCTCATGGCAGCCGCTCAACTCTCCGGGGGCTCGCTACAGTGGTACTTCCTATGGGGAAGTCGTTCGTAATTTAAAAACTCCGGCAACCACTGCCTATATTGCTATAGAATTTCTTTACAATACAACTGATATCTCAAAAAGAGTACTTATTGATGATGTCTGTCTTGTCGAAGAACCGAACAATCCTAATTGCTCTATCTCTGCCCAAGTGGTCGATTTGGTATGTAATGACAATGGAACCCCGGTCAATCAATTGGATGATACTTACACGGCAGATGTTTTGGCGACTGGTAGCAATGCGAGTAGTGGATTCAGATTGGTCAGAACCAATTTTTTTAGAGATTATGGAACGTATAATCAGACATTTACGACCGAAGTATTAAGAATCGGTGATGGCGCAAGAGATTTTGTTCTAACAGATTTGGGTAATGAAAATTGCGTGTTTACGTTGACCATCAATCCACCACCTACCTGTTCTGGTCAAAGTTCAGGATGTGATATTGATTTGAACATAGGCCAACCTATTTGTAATAATAATGGCACACCAGACAATCCATTGGATGACACCTATTCTTTTCAAGCAACTGTAACTGGAACCAATACCGGAAGCGGTTGGACTTCCACACCGTCTGGAGTATTGAGTGGTATCAATGGAAATTACAATCAAGCAACTACTATTGGTCCTATTAATGTTTACAATTCTCAAGTATCCTTTTTTGGGGTGAGAGATAGAGACAGTAATTCGCCATGCAATGCGTCTCAAGATATCAATGGTCCTTTGGCTTGTTCCAATTCAAATCCAAATGTTTGTCCAGGAAGTTTATTACAAAACGGAAACTTCTCCAATGGTCTCAACGGCTGGCAGCTTTCCAATATTGATTTTAATGGAACAACAAGGCAGGCAATTGCAAATGTTGTTTCAGGAGGTGCGTTTGGACAAGGAGTTGAGGTTTGTAACGATACTCAGAATAGTCTTTTCTTAAGTTATATCTTTCAAGAATTTCCAGTGACTTCTGGTCCTGGAAAAGAAGGTTTAGTAACTTGGAATTATAGAACAGTTTCAGGAAGTGCGAGTGCCCATGTGAGATTGTATTTTGAAGACGCTGCTGGAAATTCACTTTTCAGTCAGGGGTTAAATCCGGGTTTTCAAGATGATTGGAATACTTTTTCTTTTGCGAGATCAATTCCAGACGACGCAGTAAAAGTCATTGTCGCTTATGGTGTCAATCAAGGTGCACCAACCTCAACGGGATGTGTGATTTTTGATGAATTATGTTTCCAAGTAATTGGTGGTACAATTCCAACCTGTAGCATTGCGGCTACCAATGTTGATGTATCCGCTTGCGATGATCGAAACACCAGTGACCCAAGCGATGATATGTACAATTTTGTCGTCGATGTAGCTGCTACCAATGGTGGCTCTGGTTACGTCGCCGAATGGATTGAAAATGGAGCGACAAGAAGATTTAATAGAAATTACCCAGTTGGAATAGGGCAGAGCTTTAATTTGATTTCCAATGGAACCTTAACTTTAACCCTTACGGATAATGCAAATCCAACTTGCCAAACGACCGTTCAAGTCGTTCCACCAGCACCATGCTCAAGTGGTGGAGGAACAGGAGGCGATTTGGAATTGACCGCAACTGGTTCTCCAGCAACTGTTCCAGCTTGGGAGAATACTACGACAACCTTTACTTTGAGAAATAATGGAAATGCCACTTCTTCTAATATCGAAGTTGATTTTACGCTGGACGCAGGATCAGTACTTCGAGGCGGTAATGAATATGACGCTTCTCAAGGAACACTTCAAAGTTTCTGGACGGCGACACCTGTTTGGCAGGTGGGTAGTTTGGCACCGGGTCAATCCGCAACGATTGATTTGAATTTGTTCACTCGTACGGCTGACGCCATCACAGTTTACGGACAAGTGAGCCAAGCCAATGGATCAGATCCTGATTCAACACCAGGCAATGGCTCTTGCTGCGTCGCTAACGAAGATGACGAAGCAGTATTCACTTTCAATGGAAGCAATCCTCCAACAGGAACAGATTTGAGAGTAGAAAATGTGAGATTGAGAAATACACCTCCAACCATTATCGGTCAAGGGGTAAGTGTCTTTTTCAATGGAATCGTTGATGGAACACCATTGACGAATAGTCAATTCCCAATCACTTACGCACTCTACCTTTCTACAGATAATAGCCTTTCGGCAAATGACGCCAAAGTGCTCGATCTTGGTTTAGGTTTTGGAGCAGGTCTTCAATTTGGAGGACAGGTACCAACCAATTTGGCACCGGGCAATTATTACTTAATTGTTGAAATCGACTCGCCAAACAACATTTCGGAAACGAACGAAAATAATAACTGGACCGCAAGCGCAAGTCCAATTAGTATCGTCAATGATCCTACTTCGAATCTACCTGATTTGACTTTTGGAAATTTATTCATCAACAACGCCCCATCTGCGGGTCAGGTGTTGAATTATAATTTCAACTTAGTCAATGCAGGAAACGCAACCGCAAGTGGAAATTACAATATCAAAGCATATATTTCGACTGACAATGTGTTGAGTAGTAATGATATCCAAGATGGAATTGTACCAACTGGAAACACGCCTGTGGGTACTATAAATTCCGTTCCGGGTGCTTCGACTTTACCTTCCAATTTGCCGCAAGGCGATTATTGGTTGATTTTGAAAGTGGACGCAGATGATCAAATCACCGAGTCGAATGAAGGTAATAATACGGTTTCAGCGCGATTCACTTCTCAACCAACTCCTGGTGGCAATTCATGTGCATTTTTCAAAACTTACACAACGTCTGGAACTGCCCCATTTGCTATTGCTAATGATGTTTCCCTTTCGGAAAACGGCAATGGATACACTATCAACTACGACCGATTTGTTTTTGGTTCATCAAATACAAGC
>CALHBQ010000137.1 GCA_937930815.1 uncultured Saprospiraceae bacterium
AAGCCGCCCTGCCGATTTAGCAATAAGCAACGAATTCATAAATTATTAATAATTTGCAGTTATAAATTAAACATCCGATAACTACACTATAGCAATTGAATTTTAATAAAAAGAAAAAAGTGAACCTCCTTAAAACCCTATGGAACCTTCTTTTTTTGCTCTCATTGACTTGTAGTGTCAATGCTCAGAGCAGTATCCTTGATTTCAAAATTTATGGATTTGAGGATGGACTTTCTCACAGAAATACCTTTGGTATAACCCAAGATTCTACTGGGTTTATTTGGATTGTAACTATCAACGGGTTGAATCAATTTGATGGTGAAAAATTCAAATCCTACTCTTCGACAAGTGGCGATATTCGATTACCACAAAACTATTTGACGAGTATTGCTTACGAATCTCCAGAGAAAATATGGGTTTCTCATCGTGGCGGTTTATCGAAACTGGATCTCGGGCAAGACTCACTTTTTAAATATAAACTAAAGAAAAAAACATCGTTATCAGGTGGTGATTGGGATGCCGAGAATATGACTTTGTTGCCAAACGGTGGAATGGCTGCTGTTGGTATGGACGCAAAAACAGGAGAAAGTTTTATTATTAAACTAAGCGAAAAAGATAGTCTAACTACACTTTTTCAACTCTCCAATATTATCAGAGATCGCCCAATTCAATTTTGGAAGAATGGTTTAGTTTTCGAAAATCGATTGGGCGAATTACAACACATAGATTTAAAAGGAAACCCAACTAAAACTTACCCTTTGATTGGTGGAATTCCTTCTGAAAATATAACTGATTTCTTTTTGGATGGCGAGCAGCTGATGCTCATCAATGCAGCGGGTCAGATTTTTTATTTTAATGAAGATAGTGATGTATTCGCCTTAGTATCAGGAGTTGATTTTCCAGTTAAAAATGATAGAAACCTCCAATCTCTTTTCATGAAAGAAAACGGAGATATTTGGATGGGTGGTCTGGGAGAACTTTGGCATTACGATTCAAAAGATCAATTGTGGACAAACTATCATAGAGAGGTTTATCAATTGGTCAAAAATACCTGTACGTTCAGAGATATTTTTGAAGATAAAATGGGGATTCTTTGGGCGGCTTCCGATTTTGGATTAGTCAAAATTGCTCAGCAACAAAAGATATTTTCCAACTATCTCTCAGAAGGAAACGAGCATTGTAATAATGGTTTTTGCAGTACGAGGGGCATCACGAGTGACGAGAATGGAAACGTTTATTTCAGCATGTACAATACCGTTCAAGTGTTGAATACAAAAACGGATGAAGTCAGAACCTTGTTTGGAAAAAAAGAATTTTACAATCCCCCGTTTGGCCTTTTGTACCATGAAGGAAATTTGTGGACAGGGAATGGTTTGCGTATCAATCTCGCGACTCAACAAATCGAAAAAGTCCTAAAGTTGGAGCAAATAGACGAAGGCGTTGTGGCAACAGATTTAAGTAATAATATTTGGTTCGGAGCGGGCAATCAGCTATTCAAATTTGATGGCGGCGGTAGTGAATATGTGGAATTTAAAGATCCAACTGGCATTTTCCATAAAGAAGAAAATAAGATAACCTACGTTTTGCCTTCTGCTATCAATGACGATTTAATTTGGGTGGCAACGAATAGTAAAGGGATTTTTAAAATCAGTAAAACAAAAGGAACGCTCAAACATATCACAGCAGATTCGACTTCAAATCCACGATTGCCGACCAATCGTATTATTGGTATGAAAGAAGACTCTAAAGGGAATCTTTGGATGGCTTCTGCCAACGGTGTTGTAAATATTGATTCGAATGCAGAACGATTGAAAACCTACTCTACCAAAGATGGATTACCGAATGATTTCATCAATGGAATTTTATTGGAAGGAGATACGGCGGTATGGATTAGTACGGATAATGGTTTGTCGAGATTGAATTTTGGAGAGCAATCCTTTTTGAATAAAAATGTAAAAGTATCTACGCGCCGCTTTTTTAATTTCTTTCAACAAGATGGTATTTCTTCCAATGAGTTCAATCGAATTTCATTTCATAAAACAGCCGATGGCCGGATGTATTTTGGTGGTTTGAATGGTGTCAACGCCTTTTATCCAAATGCAGAAATGTACAAATCTCCAGAGCACCCTACTGTTCAATTGGTGCTCACGGAATGTTCTAAATACAACCCTGGCGTTGATAGTGTGGAAAGAACCATTCACCCTGAAACGGCCTTGAATGGCATCACACTCGAAGCTCAAGATCGATTTTTTGAATTCGATTTTGCCTTACTCGATTTTAATAATCCAGGAAAGAACAGATATAGTTATTTGCTCGAAGGATATACCAAAGATTGGTCTCCACCGTTCTCTGAAAATTTCGTTCGGTTCAATGATGTTCCACCGGGAGATTACACCTTTCGTTTGAAAGGATCGGCAACTGGTAGCAAGTGGAATCAACAAGAACTTTCGATACCAGTTACCATCAAAAAGCCATTTTATAAAACACTTTGGTTTTACATTTTGAGTGCTTTGCTCATTGGAGGTATCGCTATCGCTTTTGTCAGATGGCGCGAATACAATCTTCGCCTAAGAGAGCAAAAACTCGAAAAAGAAGTCAAAACTCGTACCCACGAATTGGAGCAAGAGAAAAAGAAATCGGATGATTTATTGCTCAATATTTTACCAACAGAAACAGCAGAAGAATTAAAAAAATACGGAGAAGCAAAAGCCAAGCGTCACGAAATGGCAACGGTTCTTTTTTCAGATTTTAAAAATTTCTCGCAGATAGCAGAGACGATGGAACCAGAAGTTTTGGTTGCCGAAATTGATTTATGTTTCCGTGGCTTTGATCAAATCATGGAAAAATATGGTTTAGAAAAAATCAAAACTATTGGAGATGCCTACATGTGTGCGGGTGGTTTGGGCAACGAATCATCAGAAGAAACTATTTGCAATGTCGTACGAGCTGGACTCGAAATGCAAGACTTTTTAACCAAACTTCGTGGAGCAAATCCAAATGCATTTCAGGCAAGAATCGGTATTCATTCAGGGCCAGTTGTAGCAGGAGTCGTTGGGTTGAAAAAGTTCGCATACGACATTTGGGGAGATACCGTCAACCTCGCATCGAGAATGGAAACCTACGGCGATATCGGAAAAGTAAACATCTCTGAAGAAACTTATGGGATGATCAATCATCATTTTGATTGCACACCACAGGCAACTTTTGTTACGAAAACTGATGTAGAAATTAAGATGTATTTTGTGGAGGG
>CALHBQ010000138.1 GCA_937930815.1 uncultured Saprospiraceae bacterium
GGTCTTGGCTTCTTTCTGAGGTCAGCTGCGATTTTTTTTATTTTAGTATAAACTTCTAAAATATTATTGCCATCAATGATATGTGATTCCATACCGTACCCGATGCCTTTATCTGCGATATGCTTTGCTCTAAATTGTTGAGAAACGGGCGTGGATAGTCCATATCCATTATTTTCAACGACAAAAATTACGGGCAAATCCCAAACGGCAGCCACATTCAATGCTTCGTGAAATTCACCTTCACTCGTGCCGCCTTCACCTGTAAAGGCAAGCGTTACTTTCTTTTCTTTTTTTAATAAATGGGATAATCCAACCCCATCCGCCAGCGAAAGCTGTGCCCCGAGGTGCGAAATCATTCCAACAATATTATAGTCCATTGTTCCAAAGTGGAAAGAGCGATCACGCCCTTTTGTAAAGCCAGACATCTTCCCTTGCCACTGTGCAAATAATCTTTCGAAAGGAACTTTACGGGTGGTGAAAACACCCAAATTTCTATGCATTGGAAAGATGACTTCATCGTCTTCCAAAGCAGCTGTACAGCCCACTGCAATTGCTTCCTGACCAATACCCGAAAACCATTTAGAAATTTTGCCTTGACGCAACAATACCAACATCTTTTCTTCAATTACTCGTGGGTAAATGAGTTGATGGTAGAGCTCCAATAATTTTGATTTGGAAAGTTTTCCTTTTTTATATTCGATTACTGGTTTGGTCAGCGTCGGCATGGATTTTCTTTTTTTTATCACTAAATTAATTCGGCCGCAAAAGTAGTGCGTTTCTTTATCACATTGCAACTCCTCATCATAATTATAGGTAAAAGTAGGCCAAATGCCTTTTTTCAAAAATCAGGCAGCTTTTTTGCATCTAAACACACATTAAAAGCGAGGTTAAAAACATTATCCTAAAAACATCAAGTTAATAACCTCGTTTTGTGATAACTTTGCCCCGAATTTCAGAAATGGTGTAATCAAAGAACACCACTCACTTAAATTAACAATTGTGAAAAAATTACTTTTTCTATTTTTTATAGGCTTTGCAACATTTGCTTTCGGACAGAGAGGATGGGAAGCTGGTGGAATGATTGGAGGTGCGCATTATTTCGGTGATTTGAATACCAGTGTAAGTTTGGCTTCTCCTGGTGGAATGGCAGGTTTGGTTGCCCGATATAATTTTGATGATCGTATCTGTTTGAAATTTGGTGGTAACTTCTCGCAAATTAGTGCGGATGACTCCAAGTCTGAAAACATTTATGAACAAGCTCGAAACTTAAGTTTTACTTCAGACATCATGGAAGGTACTGCTCAGTTTGAGTTCAACTTCCTTCCTTACAATCACGGAACGCGTGATGAATATTTCGCTCCTTATATTTTTGCAGGTTTTTCTGTAGTTAACTTTAATCCAATTGCAACATTGGATGGGACAGAGTACGAATTGCGTTCATTGGGAACCGAAGGTCAGTTTCAAGGTGAAGAATATTATTCTATCACTGGTGCATATGCATTTGGTGGTGGTTTGAAAATAGATGTGAACTACGAATGGAGTATCAATGTCGAACTATCGGGGCGTTATATGTGGACTGATTATTTGGATGATGTAAGTACAACTTATCCAGATATCGAAGATTTGGAAGGATTGAGAGGTGCTGAAGCTGCTGCGCTTGCAGACCGCTCTATTTTGGTAGAAGGAGTTAACGCTGCTCAAATTGGTCAGCCAGGAAGACAGCGTGGAAATAGTAAAACCAAAGATCAATTTTACTATTTGAGTGTTGGTATGGTTTACTATTTTGGAGATTTGAAATGTCCACCTTTATTGAGATAATTATTTTTTGAATGATAAATTGAAGAGCCCCAAACACAGTTGTGTTTGGGGCGCTTTTGTTTTCTTTTTGTCTGAATCCTGATTCAGACATTTTAAAATCCGCACGAAATCAATTAACTTGCAGAAGCGTTAAATTCGAAAATAAAAGAAATGGATATTCAAACCACAAAGTTGGAACTCATAAAAATGTTGGCAGAAACCAATGATATTTCTGTTTTACAGCAGATTATTCAGTTGTTGAATCCTGAAAAGGATAACGCAGCATTTTGGGGTTATGATGCAAAAGGAAACCGAATCACAGATGATATGATGATTCAAATGCTTCAAGATGCGGATTCAGAGAAGAAAAATGGCACATTGAAAAGTCAAACTGATTTGGAAGCTGAAAACTGGTAATTGTGAATATCTCTTGGTCTCATAACGCCACCAAATCTCTCAAAGCAATCTATGCTTATCGAAAAGAAGTAGCAGGTCTCGATTCTGCAAAAAAGCTACGAAAGAAAATATTTGAAACTACTGCTCGCCTCAAATCATTTCCTCAACTTGGAAAACTGGTTGCCAAAGATAAATTCAAAAAGTATAGTATTCGGTTTTTGATTCATAGTCACTATAAAATCTTCTATCGGATTATAGATGATGAGATTGTGATTATCAATGTTGCTGATACGAGAACAAATCCAGAGATGATTTAATAGAATAACTATCTGAAACAAAATCTACTACATTTTTATATCTGTATGAAATCAATTATCTTGTAATGGTGTTATATTTAAAAAAGTCGAATCATGGAATTACAATCTGATAAATTAGTCCTTATTCAAGCTTTACTTCAGGTAAAAGACGAAAAGGTATTAAATGAGATTAAACAATTGCTGGCGAGTTATTTTTCCGAAAATAAGGAGATTGATATTTGGGATGAATTGACTAAAAAAGACCAAGCATTTGTCAAACAGGCTCGAAAAGACATCAAAGATGGAAAAGGTATTCCACATGAGGAAGCAATGAAATCCTTCAGAGAACAACTCGGCCAATGAGTTTACCACTTATTTGGGTGCCAGGAACGCGACAACAATATGCCGATTTACTGAAATTTATTGAAAACGAATTTGGTTTAGAAGCGGCATTGAGATTTTTAGAAAAAGTATAAAAAAATTTGACACCATCAGCCTCTTCCCAAACAGCTCACCAAAATCAAGACATTTTTCCTATTTCAGAAAGGCAGTTATTTCAAAACAAACATCGGTTTATTACGATGTGCGAGAAACGGAAATCCATATTATGTTCTTCAAGGATAATCGGATGGATTGGGAGAATATTTTGCAGTAAAATCAATCAAAAATTAAAACATCTGTCAAACAAAACCACTGCTCAAAATCCTGAAAAATCCTAAAACCTGTCCGCCGCAGGCTGATCCTGTGAATCCTGATTCAGACATTTTTCCTATCTTAGCAATACAAACCAACTACACAATACCCTGATGAAAAAAGAAATCAAAATTAAAGATCTCATCATCACCGTTGAAGAAGTGGATGACCAAGATTATATTTCTTTGACAGATATTGCTAAGCAATCTGAAAGACGCTCAGGCGATGTAATTCGCGACTGGTTACGTAATAGCCAAACCTTAATTTTTCTGGAAGAATGGGAAAAAATCCATAACCCAGATTTTAAAGGTGGGTATATGCCCACCTTTAGATTGGAGGCTCAGAAAAATAGAAAACTAATAACTCCTCAGCGATTTATTGAGGAAACCAACGCTATTGGGTTGGTTTCCTTTTCAGGCAGGTACGGCGGTACTTTTGCGCATCGCGATATTGCACTGCATTTTTGTAATTGGTTCGAACCTGTTTTTTATGTCTATATGATAAAGGCATTTCAACAATTGATTGAAGAGAAATACAATGACCGTTCTCTCAAATGGCACCTTGCTAAAATTACGGATAATGTCGATGAGATTAGAAACTTACTGGATACCATTCCCAGTCAAGATCCGAAATTGAATCGTCTTAAACTGATTGAGAAATTTGAGAAAATGAGAAAGAAAGGGGAGGGGGAAGAATAGACGTTTTTTCTACTGGGGGAATTTTCTTCTGGCATCTTTTTGTCTGAATCAGGATCAGCCACGGCAGACACGTTTTCAGAATTAAAGAATCAGCCGCGGCGGACAAGTTCACAGGATTACCATCGAAGCTTCAAAATGAAATTGAATACAGAAATTAAATATTAAGGCATCTGCTCAAAATGAACCCCTCACATCCCAAACAAAACCACTGAAGGTAATCCTGGAAATTCTAAAATCCTG
>CALHBQ010000139.1 GCA_937930815.1 uncultured Saprospiraceae bacterium
CGCGACTCTTTCAGCAGTTGAAAAATGGGAGAATACTCCGTTTTCATTTTTGTAAAAATTGGCTTCGAAAGTAAAAACGTTTCCATAAGTACCGTGCAAAGCTGCCAAATCTGGGTCACCGTCATTGTCAATATCCACGAACTTCATCAGATGAATATCATTTAAAGTAGAAGCACCCAATGTATCTATATTTGTAAATACAGGACAAGTTTTCAAAGAATAAATATAGGACCATGCACTTTCAAAACCAGTGGCCTCTCCTTTTACTCGCCAAAAATATTCAGTATGACAATCGGGCAAAACGAGTGTATCAAAAACCGTAACGATGTTAGATTTGTCGATGACGATATTTTGAAATTTTGGATCAGTTGCCACTTGAATATTATAGTCCTCTGCATTGTTCACTGGCTCCCATCGAAATTCGGAACGAATAGGAAGTGGTTCAAATCTATCGAAAGGCGATACCAATTTTGGCTCTGATAAAGATGGATTTACGGTAAAAGGAATTGTCACAAATTCAGATCCAATATAACTTCCATCAATGGATTGAATGGAGAAAAAATAATCCCCTGCCGGCAGGTTTTTTATTTTATGAAAGGTTCCAAAGCCGCTGTTGCCAGGTGTATATTGTTGACGTTTTCCGTTTGTATTGGAGTTGCAAGAGAGCATTTCAGAACCACCAGAAGTGGTTCCGATTTTCACATTGTAGGTCAAAGTTTGAGGAGTGTTGTAGTCGTCTGTGCCAGCCGACCAATTGAAATATGTGATCGCTCCTTTATTACTAACTTGAACATTAGTAGGTGGTTGAGGGGCATTATTAGTACCAGGGAAGTTATTTTTATATACAATGCGTTTATTATTTGGAGTATTCCAAATGTCCAATTTTCCATCATGATCAATGTCTCCAAAAACATGAAATGGCTTTTCTGGATCTAAATCAATTTGAATTTCAGAATTATCAGTTGTTCGAAAAACATGAAAAGGGCGTTCTGTTTTTACATAAATATCATTGATACCATCAGAATCAATGTCTTGAATTCTCAAATCTTCAGGAAAAGTAAATGAAAATGGGCCATCATCTATCGGATCATAAATCGTATCTGATAGTGTAAAATTGCCAGAGCCATCATTCCAAAAAGCTTTGACTGAAGTATATTCTTGAAGCGAATTAGTATATGTTCCACCTACAACTATATCGTTAAAGCCATCATTGTTTACATCTCCAACAGCAAGCGTTGAGTTTCTTACAGGCGGAATTGAAGTCGAATCTTTTAAGAAAAAACGACTTTCTATATTTTCATAAATATAGCTGGCAGATTGAGCAGTAATCACTAAATCTTTATCAGAATCATTGTCCAAGTCTTTATAAAGAAATTTTCTACCAGATGGAGATTTTATAATATCATCTGTCAATTCATAACCTGAACCAGTATTTTGATAAATTTTATCAAGTGATTGAAGCAAATCCAAATCACCGTCAAAATCATAGTCAAACCATTTTCTCCTTACAGGCTCGATGTCATTGGTGACTTCAATTGGCTCAAAGCGACCATTGTTGTTTTTTAAAATAAAACTCCTATCAAAAGGATTTAAATCAAAAATACTGAAGGCTGTCTTGCCTATCATTAGGACATCCATGTCTCCATCGCCATCATAATCTTCAAAAGAAAAAGTGCCGGGGTTAGCAAATGGCAAATACTCATTGGGTAATTGAGCTGGATATATAACTCGTTTAAAAGTATCACTCTCCCACTCTAAATGCAGTGTGCTTAATGAATTAGTAAATAACAAATCAAGATTATCATCGCCATCAAAATCAATGATATTCATCGAGCCATCTCCTCGTTCGATGGTTGTTTCTTTTATAAAATTTTGAGCATTTGAGTATCCTAAAAATCCAAAAAAGAAAAGTAGAATTAATAATTTTTTCATTTGGCAATTTTCATTTTATGTAAAAGTTCTTTTTTAAAATTTGGAATATTTTCTAAAATAAAACGGTCTTCTTTTCCATCATTAGTAATTATTTTAATTCCATTATTTGAAATACCGAAAAGGAGAAATGATTCCATTTTTAAAATAGTGGAAACAGGAATTTCAATTTTCAAATTTCCCTCATTGAACTTTTTGGGTTTGAAAATTAGCTTTTTTTCGGAAAGAAGTAACCTACCTTCTAATTGAGAAGAACCATCCCAGAGCCATGCTTTATGGATTTGTATGTTTTCCATTTTGATGTGGAGGCAGCCAAAATTGGCTGCCTCCTTTTTTGGGTTATTGTTTAATGATGCGTTTATAACCAACTTCTCCATTTTCAGTTTTCAACTCAATGAGATACAAGCCTTGTGCGAAATCAGCTAAGTTGATATTACTTTGAGTTGCTCCTCTTTTGATTAATGAATTTCCAATTTCTTTACCCGTTAAATCCATGATGCGGATACTTACTTCATTGTTTATTTTACCAGTTCGTTTTATAAACAAAGCTCCTTCTGTTGGATTTGGAAAGACGGAAATTTCATTATTAATGAAAAAATCATCTGTAGAAACCGGAACCTCTATTTGACAGAAAGTAGTATCATTACAAAGCATTCCACTATCGTCTATTTGAGTTGCATTCATGCAAA
>CALHBQ010000140.1 GCA_937930815.1 uncultured Saprospiraceae bacterium
ACCGAGTTCAATATTATTGACAATTTCTGGATTCAAAGTTGGATTTCCTCTTTCGTAAGAAAGCTCACTCAATCGATTATTGAATGGATTCAAAACATTGTAATCAGGTCGATTGATACGACGACCATACGCCAAATTGAAGGTATTGGTTCGATTGTAAGAATAAGTCAGCGCCGCATTTGGAAACCATTGGAGATAATTCAATGGATTGGATTCATCCTCCAAATGATCGGCGTAAACAGTCAAATCACCTTGAGCATCCGTTTGTTCTGCACGAAGACCGAGGTTCATTTTCCACTTTTCATTCAACGAACGACCATAGGTTACGTACCCAGCATAGACGTTTTCATCATAAACAAATTGATTAGAAAAGGTATCGTTCTGCGTCACCTGCGTTCCGAAATTATCGAAATATAAAAAGGTATTATCAGAAACAACCTTACTCAATTTAGAACCCAAACCAAGTTTTCCGCCAGCCAAATTTTGTTCGTAATCAACTTTGAAAGTATAGATATCAATATCAGATGGCGTATCAAATGAATTGATCACCTCGGTCAAAATATTCTGTTTCGGAGCATCATAATACAAGTTCGGTTGATAGCGTTCGCTTGTCCCGCGATATGCCCCATAATCCAAATCGACATTTAAAGACTGACCTGATTTCCGATCTTCATATTGGTAATTGACATTGTAGCTATTTCTGGTATTGTAGTTATCTGCAATAGACTCGGCAACCAAAATGCTATCAATGCTTTCTCTGGCAGCGTTTTGAGCAAGTGTGATTTCATTGAATCCCTCACTATCATTATTGAAAGCACTATGATTGACTAAAACTCCAATCGTTTGTTTTTTGGAAATAAAATAATCCACTCCCCCTCTCAAATTATAATCAGAAAAAGTACGATCTGTTTTATTTATTTCTTCTTGATAAATGCCATTCAAGACACTATTCCAAGTCATATCATGATAGGATTTGCCTCTTCCGTACGCGGCGTTTCCAAAGATATTCACCTTTTTGTTTCGGTGATTGGCGCTGATTCCAGTGTTTCCTTTTGCATAGCGACCTTTACTTCCGCCAATATTGAAAGTACCATTTGTACCATGATTTTTGTCCTTTTTGAGGCGAATGTCGATGATACCTGCATTTCCTTCCGCTTCATATTTTGCACCTGGATTGGTGATAATGTCCAATCGGTCGATTTGTTCAGCTTGTAGATTTTGGAGGTAGTTTGCCAAATCATCACCGCTCAATGGCAATGGTTTTCCATCTATAAAAACACGCACGCCTGAGCGACCTAACACATTGATATTGTTGTTGTTATCCAACATTACGCCCGGTGCTTTTCGCAAAAGCGAAAGTCCATCAGAACCCGTACTATTGATAGTTCCCTGTACATTAAAAACAGTTCTGTCTGGTTTGATTTCGACCAATGCTCGTTGAGCAACCACCGTCGCGCCTTCCAATTCAACAGAAGCAGGCGCAAAAGAAATGACGCCCAAATCCGCTTCCTGACCATCCGCTACTTCGATGTTTTCTTTTCTTAAATTAGGAACGCCGACGTAACTCGCTTCCAAAAAGTATTGACCATCCGCAAGGCCTTGAATTTTGAAAATACCTACATCATTTGTGGTTTCAACTTTAGCCATCGAGCTATCGACTGCATTGTATAATGCAACGTTCGCAAAGACAACTGCCTCACCATCAGCATCTTGTAACTGACCTTTGATGATTCCAGTTTGAGCGAAAGCGACCAAACTTATTAATGTAAAAATTAGTGTAAAAAGATTTTTCATAAATCGAGTGATATTTTATTTTAACAGACTGCAAAGAAACGGATAAGATGCCTTATTGCCCATCTTTTTCTATGAAGGATTTTTTTCGAACCACAAAAGGCACAAAAGGGAACACAAAAGAGGCGATTTCAATCTTATCTACCTGAGCAGCAATTCAACTATTATACGAAACAAATTAAGATTTGGATTCTTAAAGTCAAATTGATTTAATGATAAAATAGAATTCACCTTGATTACGATTCTAATCAAAAAGCAGGGGACATATTTTTCATTCTTTTTGAAACAGATTGAATTCTAAGAAAAAAGCGGCGATATTATCTTCTTAAACAAACATTTCGATTTTAACGAAGCTTTTTTATGGTACTAAATGAATGATGATTTTTTTTGGCGCGTAGCGACTTAAACATTGGTAGAAATATTATAAAAATGGGCAATCGGCGCGTAGCGACGACAACATTAAAAAGTTAAAATGTTAGTGTCGCTACGCGCCACAGGTGCTTTGCCTTCTTTTTTATTACCAAAATTTATGTCGCTACGCGCCATGATGGTAGACTTTTGAAAATTTCATTGTAAAGCTCTAAAACAGATATTTTTAGAAATCCTTCTTTACGGTCGTGTAAGTTTTGCTAATGATCTTCCATTCCCCTTCAATTTTCATTAGGTGCATAAAATCAACAAATGAAAAGGTTTCATACTCCAAATTTAACTGGGCATTGGCTGCATCACCTACAATATTAATCGCAACAATACTTGTCTTCGTTTTTACTGCCTCATTCGAATTTACGTAATCCGTTAAAGCTTCAAGGGCATTAACTTCCATATATTTCTCGCCATTCCATTTCATGGTAGCTGTTGGATGAAACGCTTTTGTCAATGACTCAGCATTGTGATTGATCATTCCATCGAAGTAGTGACTGATCGTTTTTTCAATGAGTTGTAAGTCGGAGGTTTGAGCCTGTGTTTGTATCATGAAAATTGTGATTAAGGTTAATGTGAATAAAATCTTTTTCATATTTAATGATTGAGGACTTAGAAAGTTATTGAAGTTGTTTAAAGTGTCTGTCACTCGTAAGCGGGACTTCAGTTCCGCCGGTAATTAACTCTGCGGAACTGAAGTTCCGCTTACGAGCGGCTCGAATTTCCTTGAAAGGAAACCGCAGATGTTTTTAACACCTGTTTACCCATAGAAATTTAAACAAATCCATTTTATAAAATAGGTATACAACAATGATTGACTGCTTTATGGTTAAGACTTGCCGCCTGTTTGAATTTTAACTAAAGCGAGTATTAAAAAGATTAAGGAGAGACACTCTATAAAAACTCTACCCCAATGCCAATTGCTCCAAAGTACCAATTCATTTTTCAAGTCTACCTCATTAAGAGCTAATTGATAAAATAGTTCGTTTGCATCCTTAAAATAAATATAAAAAGAAGAGACAAAGAGCATGGCAAAGAATGCCGAAACCAGCGCAAACTTGAACCCATTGGAATTAATTGATTTACAATAGATGGAGATGACAATTGGAATGATGGCTGCAACAATAGTCAGAATCGTATAAAATCGACCAATTGAAGGTCCAAATTCATTGTAATAAGCATAGAATTCAGCTGAAGATAAGGATTGCCAATATGGGACGAGGAGTACGCCTTCTGTAATTTGGCTACCAACGAAAATGGAGAAAATACTGACTGATAAGTAGAGTAAAAATTGTTTCATGATTAATTTTGATTGACTGTGCGAATCAAAGGTTAAAACGATATGGCTATCGCCCTTTCAGGAGGCATTTGAACGAAATCAATTCCGTTGGGCGATGCCCAACATTAATTGCTGAATGCCTTTCAGGCTAATCTTGCTCCGAAAGAGCCATGGCATGAACACAAGGTACATCAGTT
>CALHBQ010000141.1 GCA_937930815.1 uncultured Saprospiraceae bacterium
AACATCTTCTGCTCCGACAAATTGCTTGAATGGGCGAATGTCGATGATCATCTCGTGCGCACATCTGCCATGCTTACCCGTGTATAAAACATCGTAAGCACCTGCCAATCTTGCTTTGATGTAGTTGGCATTTAGGATAGCAATTTTTGTTGAGTTCAAAACACCATCTTCTCCTAACATTCGGATGTATCCGTATGAAATTAATAGGATACTCGCACTACCCCATGGCGCAGCCGAGACTGCTTTGATACCATTTTTACCACCCGTTTTCTGGAAGCTATGTTTTGGTAAGAAAGGCGCTAATTTATCATTGACACAGATAGGTCCCATTCCTGGGCCACCACCTCCGTGTGGAATCGCGAAAGTTTTATGCAAATTTAGGTGACAAACATCGGCATGAATTAAGCCCGGTGAAGTCAATCCAACTTGTGCATTCATATTAGCGCCATCCATATAAACGAGGCCGCCGTTGTCGTGTATGATTTTACAAATTTCTTTGATACCTTCTTCAAATACTCCATGCGTTGATGGGTAAGTAACCATCAATGATGCGAGGTTATCTTTGTGCTTGATTGCCTTTTCTTTCAGGTCGGGAACGTCGATATTTCCTTCTTCATCACATTTTACGACGACCACTTTCATACCAGCCATCACTGCACTTGCAGGGTTGGTTCCATGCGCAGAAGATGGAATCAAGGAAATATTCCGATGTCCTTCTTTGCGTGCTTTATGGTATGCGCGAATGGTCATCAGGCCAGTGTGCTCCCCTTGTGCGCCTGAATTTGGCTGCAACGAACAAGCCGTAAAACCAGTCACCTCTGAAAGATATGCTTCCAATTCTTCAAAAATTTGCGCATAGCCTTTCCACTGATTCGCTGGAGCGAATGGGTGAATATTGGCAAACTCCGGCCAACTGACAGGAAACATTTCAGAAGCGGCATTCAACTTCATGGTACAACTTCCCAATGGAATCATCGAGTGTACCAACGAAATGTCTTTATTTTCCAATCGTTTCAAATAACGCATCATTTTACTTTCGGTATGATGGCTATTAAAAACTGGGTGTGTCAAGTATTCTGTATCGCGTTTGAGCGCTTTTGGCAATGCTAATGACTTTGCCATTTTTCCATTCAAACCAGAAGTTTTGCCGCTCGCTTTTTCAAAAATAGAGACGATATTAC
This sequence comes from uncultured Saprospiraceae bacterium, assembly GCA_937930815.1. Lineage (GTDB taxonomy): Bacteria > Bacteroidota > Bacteroidia > Chitinophagales > Saprospiraceae > JAGQWW01. The sequence goes on from CALHBQ010000141.1 coordinate 1,182, forward strand.
CCAAATCTTCAATCGTTGTAGTTTCATCTACATTGATTTGGATTCCGTTTGTATCGAAATGGAAATTCATCTTTTGGCGCAAAGCCGCTGACTTCACTTTTCGACGTAAAGTCGCATCTGCCTCCACTCTAACGGTATCGAAATAGTACTGATTGGTTTGTTCCAAACCGATAGATTTGAATCTATCACTCAAAAAACGTGCACTTGCATGGATGCGTGTTGCAATGTTTTTGATGCCTTCTGGGCCGTGATAAACTGCGTAGAAACCAGCCATATTGGCCAATAATGCCTGCGCAGTACAAATATTCGAAGTCGCTTTTTCGCGACGAATATGTTGCTCGCGGGTTTGCAATGCCATACGCAAAGCACGGTTACCATGTGAGTCTTGAGAGACGCCAATGATTCTACCCGGAATCAATCTTTTAAAATCTTCTTTGGTTGAAAAATAAGCTGCGTGTGGGCCACCAAAACCCATCGGCACACCAAACCGCTGCGTGCTTCCGACCACTGCATCTGCCCCCCACTCTCCTGGTGGTTTGAGCAATGCCAAACTCATAATGTCTGCCGCTACGGTTACGAAAATGTTTTTCGAATTCGCTTTGGTGGACAATGCTCGGTAATCGACCACCGAACCATCATTGTTTGGATATTGTAAAAGGATACCGAAAGTCTTATCGTTGAATTTGAATTCTTTGGCAGGCATCACTTTGACCTTGATTCCGATTGGTTCTGCACGCGTTTCCAACACATCAATAGTGTGTTTTAGTACTTTATCAGAAACCAAAAAGTCAGTGGCTACATCGTCACCTTTTGCTCTTTTGTTTTTAACACTAAAGAACATCGCCATCGCTTCTGCTGCAGATGTTGCTTCATCCAAAAGGGAACCGTTCGCAATCGGCAAACCAGTCAGATCACTGACCATGGTTTGAAAATTGAGCAATCCTTCCAGTCGTCCCTGCGCAATTTCTGCCTGATATGGCGTGTACTGCGTGTACCATCCTGGATTTTGGAAAACACCTCTCAAAATAACAGAAGGGGTTATCGTATCATGATACCCCTGTCCGATGTAAGATTTGAAAACCTTATTTTTCGATGCGACTGCTTTGAGTTCTGTAAGATACTCATGCTCGGTTTGAGCAGCAGGCAATTTCAACCTTCCTTTTCGGCGAATAGCCGGCGGGATTGTTTCATCAATTAATTGGTCGAGGGAATCGACGCCAATGGTTTTCAACATCTCAGAAATTTCTGTTTGGTTGACTCCTAAGTGGCGTCCTGCAAATTCGTTCGTTCCTTTTGAGTTGCTCATCTATCGAATTATGAGTTTTGTTTTTTAAATGAGTAGATGATAATTTTAGAAATTATTCATCCTTTTTAACTTCTCCCTACATAATAGTCTTTCGACTAAAATGTTTAAAAAAAGTAGCTTTATAATAGTGGCGAGAAAGCGGCGCAAAATTACGCTTTAGAAAAGGAATTATTCAGGTATTTTGAAAGATTTATTTGGGTATTTCTTTAGATAGATTTTTTTCGAATTTGTAAGTTACAATATTCATGATGAACGGTAGGACGGGTTTTCTAAAACAGAAGCGAGGGGCTCGCTAATCCATTTTATTGAAAAAATCAAATTGTAATTGATGGCATGTAGCGACTGTCGTAGTTTTTATTCTAAAACGCTAAAGTCGCTACGCGCCTTAAATCAAAAAAGCAATTAACTTTATAAATTTTTCAAAACTCATAAATCAACGACCCTTCATAAAAATCTCCAATAATATTTTGAATAGCAGATACATTCAAGTCTCGTGAAACTGCAAATTTCAAATCTTTATACTCGAATGCACCCAAAAGTATGACTTCGTTATTATCAGATTGGTTGTTTGTTCTCAAGCCGATACCGAGTTCAAAGATTTGAGTGTTTCTTCTGTACTTCAAACTTGTGATTCCTGTATAGAGCCGAAGACCATCTCGACTCCAATAAAAAACTCTTGGCGTTACCCAAAAATTTTGACCAATAGTCAGATCGACTTCTGCGTGAGTTGAAAATCGTCTTTCTGTATCGTTATCAGTAAAGCCATCAATTCTCGAATCAGCTTCAAAAAGATGACCCATCGAGATTCCGAAAAGGAATTTAGCTTCTGGTGTGAATTTTAATTGGTAAGCCACTCCTGCACTAAAATCGGGATAGTTATGAGATAAACCTCCCCCATTAAAAGTACCTGGAGTCGGAGGTACTGCATTTGTAAAATCAATAGAAGTTTGCCCTAATCCACCATCCAATCCAAATGAGATAGTATGTACATCTTCTGAATTTCTAAAAAGTCGTCTTTCATAAGCAACAGAAACTGAAAATACAGCTTGTGTAAAAGCTAAAGTACCTGCTCTATCAAAAGCAGCCCTGAATCCAATGCCTAATTTATCATTATCAGAAAGCGAAATTGGACCATCTAATGAAATCCCTCCTACTCTATTGAAAACGCCAATTAGCCCTCCTGCATTTTCTCGATAGTTAATGGCTAATCTGTAATTGTCCGTTCCGCCTGCCAAGGCTGGATTGAGATTTAAAGGCGACAAATGGAATTGTGTAAAAACAAAGTCTTGGGCATTTAAACCAAAACCTAAAAGGATGGCGAATACTATAGTTATTAATTTCTTCATGGTTCTATTCTACGATTTTTTTTGATTGACAATTACCGAATCTATAAATAAAACTTCCTTCATAGGAATCGATTCCGTTTCTATTCAACTCATTGGTATTGAATTCTAAAGTAGTGGCGAAACCGATTTTATTATTAAAAAAGAAAGCAGGTGAAACGAAGTATGCCGTTTCGCCAACAGGTACAAATCTACCGCCAACATTCGCTTCCAAACTATGATTTTTGAAAAGGTACTTGATTCCTAATGAGCCGACGGTTAGTTCTGACGGCCCTTGCTCAAAGTAAGCAACACGTGGGCTTACAATCAATTGCTCACTTAATTTCAAATCGTAAGAGGCATGCAGTGCAAACCTTCGATAGAGTCTTGAATCTCCTGTTTCAGAAAAGGAAACATTTGGCCTAAAAAGATGATTCACCGATGCACCAATCGAGAAGGAGCGTTGATCATCAAATTTAATTCGATACGAAACGCCTGCCGCGAAATCAGCGAAAAAGACGCTATCATCAAAGTCTTCCCCTGAAACTAAAGTAGAATCAAAGCCTCCATCTCCATTATGCTGTGTCCCCCAACGAAGATTACTAAAATCACCTGTGTATTGACCAAGTCCACTTTCCAATCCACCTATTACAAAGTGTTCAGTTTCGTTATTTTCAAAAATTCTTTTTTGATATGAAAAAAGTAAGGAACTATTCCTTTTTGTAAAACTGGTTCTTCCCGCTTCATCATTTGTGAATTTAGCTCCTACTCCTACCACGTCACCATTTTTCAATGGTAGTGACTTATCATAAGAAACAGAAAGTGTTTTGTAAGCTGCATCATCTAAAACGTTGCGCCATTGATCTCTATAATTGACAATCACTTGATCTCCACAGTTGGTACCTGTCAGAGCAGGGTTCAAATTGAGTGGTGACAAATGAAACTGAGAAAAAACGAAATCTTGCGCTTGCGTTATGATTCCTATTAAAAGGAAGGATAGGATAGTTATTAGTTTTTTCATGATGGTAAAATTAGTTTTTTTTGAAAGACGAAAATAGTACTTTATTTGTACTATTCCTGCTTTAATCTACTTTCAGTATGAACTGTTGGAATGGACCATAACAGAAAAAAGGAGCTGCAATTATGCAAACTCCTTTGTTTTCTAAAAACTTTTATTCAATTAAAATTTAACTAATGCTACAAGTTAAATACGTATTTCAATTCTCCTTCCGATTCGTGATAAATTCCTTCAAGCACAACCTCTCCGTTCCCTTTTCTAAGCACTTTCTTAAGGCCATTAATTGATTGAACTTTTATTCCATTTAGTTTCGTAACAATAAATCCTTCTTTAATTTCTGTTTCTGCTATCAATTTGCCTTCTGAAATTTTGGTAATCTGTAGACCACTTATTTTTTTATTTTCTAAAGGATTCTCTTTTTCAACCATTTTGAAATTAGCACCAAAGATATGGTCAGAATAACCCGTCTGGGATTGCATTAATTCTGGTTCCGCAATACTTAGCCCCAAAAAAAGTAAAGTGCAAATCCCAATTATTATCGTCCAAAAGAGTGTAGAGATATTCATTTTCTGTGGTTTATATTGAAGTTGTTTGAAAACTAATTGATTGGCTACAAGCGGCAAATTTTATCCTGAACGTGGTTTTTGCCTTATTCAGATTAAAAATTTCTCACTTTCGCGAAATCATGAATTCTTAAACAACTTCATTGTTCTAAAATAAAGAGGTGAACTTCGGAAGATTGTAAATATACAAACTTTTAATCATAATAGCAATACTATCGCTAATATAACTCCCACATTAATAACCAATACCGATACTTCTTCTTTTACAAAAAAAACCGATGTACTTCCTTCAAAAATTAAGGGAAGCAATCGGCAGAAAAAAACAGGTATCTTTATATTCTTATAAGAATGAAACTGCTCCTGACTTGACATCGTACATCGCACCTACGACATCGATTTCGCCATTTT
>CALHBQ010000142.1 GCA_937930815.1 uncultured Saprospiraceae bacterium
TCAGATTAAAATTTAAAAATCTAATATCATGACTATCGCAATTAATAAATCAATAAAAATAATTCCTTCCGACCAGCCACAAATCAATGTGACGAGTCAAGAAGTAGGAGGCAAAGCAGCCAATCTTTTTTTATTAAAAAAATTGGGTTTCAACGTACCCTCATTTGTAGCGATTCCTTTTCAAACATTATCAGAAACGGTTAATTATCAGTTGATCTCGGATGATGTGGAAGTTTATTTTAATAACGAAACTCGACTGGCAGTTCGCTCTTCGGCAAATGTAGAAGACCATGGAAATCATTCTTTTGCAGGACAGTTCGAGTCATTGCTTTTTGTTGAAAAACGAGATTTGGCGAAAGCTATGAAAACCATTTTCGAATCAGCAAAATCGGAGCAAGTAAAGACCTATTGTGAGTTTCATGAAATAGAATTATCGAGTATCAAAATGTCAATCGTTGTGCAAGAAATGATTGATGCCGATGTCTCAGGTGTTGGCTTTGGAGTACACCCATTGACGGGCAACCCAAACGAAAAAGTAATCAACGCAACTTGGGGAATTGGCGAAGGCTTGGTAAGCGGTGCACTCAATTCTGACCTGTTTGAAATTGCAGAAAATGGAGAAGTGAAAACCACTATCGCAAACAAACAAGCACAGTTCGCTTTTGATTTTGAAAATGAAAAATTGGCAGAAAAAGTAAATCCAAAATCAAAGCAAAACATCGCCTGTTTGTCTGAAAATCAATTGAATGAACTTTCAAAAAGTCTTCAATTATTAAATGAAAAAATAGGCGCTCCGCAAGACATTGAGTTTGCTGTTTTTAATAATGAAATTTACTATTTGCAAACGCGCCCAGTGACCACAACGATAACCAAATACAAGCCACAAACACATCGAATGGTTTGGGATAATAGCAATATCGTTGAGTCGTATCCAGGAGTGACGTTGCCGATGACCTTCTCGTTTATTCGTCGAGTATATGAGGTGGTTTACAAAGAGTTTTCGTCGTTGAGGGGCGTCTCTGATAAGGTGATTGAAAAGAACGAGGACATCTTCAAAAACATGTTGGGACTTATCAACGGACAGGCATATTACAATCTTATCAATTGGTATCGTTCGTTAGCATTGTTGCCCGGGTACTCTATCAATGCGCGTTACATGGAAACGATGATGGGCGTCAAAGAATCGTTCGATTTGCCAGCAGAGCAATTGCCTTCTGGTAAAAATTATTGGGGATTGATTCGTTCCGTTTTTAAGATGATAAAAAGTCTGATTTCGCTTCCGCGAGAAAGAGATGCTTTTCTAAATTTGTTGGATAACACTATCAAAAATTTGGAAGCAACAGATTTTGAAAATAACAATGCAGCTGAGCTTTTGGATCATTACGAAAACCTCGAAGGTGCATTACTCAAAAACTGGAAAGCGCCATTGGTCAACGATTTTTTTGCCATGATTTTTTATGGTTTGTTGAAAAACTTAACCACTAAATGGAAGGTCGGAAATCGAGAAGGTTTTCATAATGAATTGTTGGCTGGAAGTAATGATATCATTTCGGTAGAACCGATTCATTATTTGGAAAATGTGATGAATGCGATTGATGCCAATCCATCTGCAAAATTACTTTTTGAAAGAGAAGAATCTACAATGATTTTGGAGGCATTGAATGCCGGTGCATTCCCAAAAGTTGGGGAGGCGTTTCAGCAATATATTGCTAAGTTTGGAGACCGCTCAACTGGTGAGTTGAAATTGGAAACCATTACCTACCGTCAGCAACCCGAGTTGTTTATTCAGTTTTTGAAAAATGCGATTGGTAATGATTTTTCAAGCATCAAAAGAAATGATAATTCGAAGGTGAGAGCAATGACCGAAGCGATAATGAACGAATCGTTGAAAGGTCGATTTTTCAAAAAAATCATTTTCAAAAAAGTATTAAAATACGCTCGCCAAATGGTGAGCAATCGTGAAAATTTGCGATTTGAAAGAACACGTGCTTTTGGTCAAGTAAGAAGGATTTTTTCAGCAATTGGAAAGTTTTGGAATCAAAAAAACATCCTCGAAAACGAGCGCGACATCTTTTATTTATCAGTTGATGAAATCAACGACTTTATAAAAGGAAGAGCCATTTCAACCAACCTTAAAGGAATGGTTGATCTAAGAAAAGAGGAATTCGAGCAATACGAAAACAACCCAACACCCGCTGAAAGAATCGAAACATTCGGGACCGTTTTTGATGGAAATGACTTCTTCAAAAAAGAAGATGAGGAGACCTTGATTGAAGGTGAATTAAAAGGAACAGGATGTTCGCCTGGGTACATCGAAGGCCGAGTTCAAGTCGTTACTAATCCGCAAGAAATCGGTAGTTTGAATGGAGATATTTTGGTGGCTTCTTGTACCGATCCTTCGTGGGTGACACTTTTTCCAACTGCCGCTGCGGTGATTGTTGAACGAGGAAGTATGCTCAGTCACTCTGCGATTGTTGCGCGCGAAATGGGTATTCCATGTATCGTCGGTGTGAGTGGACTTTTACAGAAATTGAAGACTGGGGATCGTATAAAAATGAATGGAAGTACGGGAGAGATTGAGATAGTTTAGCGTACCCTGAGCGAAGTCGAAGGGTACAATGTGCGGATGTAAATTTTTCACTTTTGTTGACTTCGGCTTCGCTCAGCCAACGGATCTGTGATGCAAATAGAATCATTTTAGTTTATCAAAAAATTGAACAAATGTCACATCTAAAAAAAGTAAAGTTCGACAAAATACGATACGCCAATTGTTGGGAAGATGCCGATCGATTATTGGAAGGATTGGGTAATAAATCAGGGCGAAAAATATTGTCCATTGCTTCTGGTGGCGACAACTCGTTTTCTCTATTGACGACCAATCCAGAATTGGTAGTGGCTGTAGATGTGAATGAAATACAACTATACGTAGTCGAGTTAAAAAAAGAAGCAATTCGATTATTGACGAGAGAAAACTACTTATCATTTGTTGGGTTTCGAAAAGCAAATTATTCGAAAAAACGGAAGTTGATTTATCAGCAAATTCGACCTCGTTTAAGTGAGCAAGCACAACAGTATTGGGATGCAAATAGGATCGTCATTGAGAAAGGTATTGTTCATGGTGGCAAGTTTGAAAAGTACCTTCGTTTTTTTGGAAAACGAATCTTGCCATTAATTCATTCGAAAGAAAAAGTGAGAAAATTGCTGGTCGAAAAATCTGCAAAAGATCAAGCTCAATTTGTACAAAATGAATGGATTACTTTTCGTTGGAAGATGTTGTTCAAAACATTTTTTAGTCGATTTGTCTTAGGTCGTTTTGGACGTGATCCTAAATTTATGAATCAGGTAGATATTTCTGTAAGTCAATATTTATTAGAAAAAGCGAAAGAACATTTTAGCTCAACGGATTGTCAAAAGAGTTGGATGCTCCAGTATATTTTGCGTGGTGAGTTTGGAGATAACCTACCTCATTACGTACTACCAGGCAATTACGAACAGATTCAAAAGAACCTCGATAAGTTGGTGCTTTGGCAAGGCTTTGCGCAAGACGCCAGCAAGGTATTTGGGAAATTTGATGCCTTTAATCTTTCCAATATTTTTGAATATATGGATGAAGATTCATTCGCCTATGTGT
>CALHBQ010000143.1 GCA_937930815.1 uncultured Saprospiraceae bacterium
TTTTAAGTGGAAACCTGCATCAAAATCTGCATTATCACCATCAGTTGGATCAAAGGCAAACATTAAAGTTCTTCCATTTGAAAGGATATCACTATCGGCAGTATCATCGGTTCCGCCATCTTGAGGAGAAGGAACACATTCGGCATAAGCCGTTACGCCTGAGATGTCAAATTCAATGTAATAATTGCCTTTTTGAATATCTTCAAACAAGTATTTTCCATCCACGTTTGTGATTTGTGTACCAATGGGTAAACCAGTACTCGCTTCATATAAAGTGACGGTTACGCCAGACATTGCTGGTTCTGCGGCATCCTGTATTCCATCTTGATTGGTGTCTTTCCAAACATAATCGCCTATATCAGCACGAGGGAAAACGATGGTTACACATTCCTGATCTTCGTCATCTTCACTTTGGTCGCCGTCATCGTTATTTTCATCACTATCGACATCATCGTAATCTTCTGATTGAGTAATTTCTGCCACGTTGCAGAAAGTACCTTCTTGATCAAATCGCGCGTAAATTTCAAGTGTTTCGCAATCGCCTGGTGCGAGGTCTGCGATTTTCCAAAGACTCTCTGGCGAGTTTGCTATATAAGTTCCATCTGTTGCTGAATGGCCTAAATAAGTCAGATTTGCTGGGAAGTAATCCTCGATTTCTACATCATTGACGGTGTAAATTAATCCGCTATCTACGATTCCTTTATTACAAACAGTGATACAATATGTCATGCTATCACCTTGATGAATGACTGTTTCGATATTGCAAATTTCTTTAGTCAATTCCAAATCAACACAAGGTTTGGAGGTCACTGTAAATGGGTCTGAGATTGCTGGACAAATATCAGTTGGTCGATATCCTTTTACAATATAATCGCCAGGCTGAACTGGGCCACTCCAAGTTGGAGGAATACTTACACCCGTTAAAATTTCAAATCCACCATCGAGCAAATACCATTCGTAATTGTTCCAACCAGCGTCTGTAGTCAAATTTGCAGGAGTGTGATCTTGACAAAAAATGTCTTCACCACCGATAGTCAATAAGGTATTTGGAAGCACATTGATGTAGACTTTTTTAGTAATAATACAACCATTTCCAAAAGATAGATTCACTGTGTATTCATACAAACCAGAAGAGGGTGCAGTGAATATTGGATCAGCAATCGTCGCATCATTTAAGTAAGTCGTTGGACTCCACTGTATGTCCAAAAAGTCTTCGAATTCAGCAGGGATGACCAGTTTTAAAAACTTCGGTTGATCTACACATGCTAGGGTATCTTCCAAATAAGGATCGAAGACCTCAAGTCCTTTAAAGAAAATAATATCTGTACTCGGACACTCGCCGACGGTACCTTCAATGGTTACTGACATTTCCCCTAATGGGTCATTCAAACCAAAATAAATACTATCTGAAGAAGTGCGCGAATATCCACCATCATTTGGTGAAATGGTATAGGTGTAATTTCCACAAACTTTCAGACCTAATTCCTGATCAGGACAAAGCACAGTCGTTGGTGAAACATCTGAAAGGAAGCCGGGCGATACATTGAAATAAGGTGTCGCATCATGACTACAATTACATTCTGAATCATAAACAATATCCAAAATTACTGGACATGCATTGATGGCTTCGACCTCAAAACAACCAGTTAAAACGACCGTGTCGCCTGATGGGAAAAAGTAATCGTCATAAAATTCATCATCCAAAATAGGGTCGTAATAATCTAATTCATTATTTCCCGTAAGGTCATCATGCAAATTGAAAGTGACATCCGAAGTGTAATCTGGCCCAGAGTTGAAAAGCTGTACTTCATAACAAAGGGTCAAAGGATCTTCTGTTCCCGTACATTCACGAGTAAATTCTAAATCAACTGTTTCAATTGGACTTTTTAAGAAAATTCCAAAAGTAGGATTGACGGAGGTTTGGACAAAAACATCACATTCGCCGCCATCTACACAGACCAAATCTTCAATGTTATCTTTTATATCAACGCCTAAATTAATCTTTCCACACTCCGCATCTTCTGTCATTTCAGCACTGAAGGCAAAAGTAAATTGTGCTCCGACGGGCAGATTATCCACTCCATCAAAACAGATTTGCTCTAAACCTCCAATGGTTGTTTGAGTAATTGTTCCGGTCATCTGGCCGGTTGGTAAAATATATTCTACACTCCCAGGCTCATAAATTAATTCTTCTGGAAGGGTGATGCAAATCTCAACATCATCACCAGATGGAACCTCAGAAATATTTAAACCGGTTATTTTAAATTGATTTACTAATCCACCACAAAATGCTTCAGATGGTTTTGAAGTCGTCAAAATTTGAGCGAAATCAGCAGGGTTTGCTCCCTGTATTACAACAGGTTCACTCAAAATATAACCAGTCTCTAATGGTAACGGACTACATGGATCATTTGAAAATGCTTCCATTCCAATTTGAGATCCTGATACAAAAGCATCACAATCTGTTTTCATTAAGAAACGAATGACGACTTGGTTACTGTCCATTCCGGAAGTAACTCCTGGAAACCCATTTGAATGAATGGCATTACTGAAATCATTATCTTCGGTATAGGTCAATTGACTTCCGTTGATAGTCGGATTTGGTATGCTATAAAATGGAGTCGCACCGCTCAAGTCTCCTGAATTGGGATATGATGCCTCGAACGAACCGAGGACTGGCGTTGCTCCATTTGTTGGTAAATCAATTTGAGCAATTAAGTCTGTGACGGTAACTGCTTTTACATTTTTTATAAGAATGGCAACTGGTATTTCACCACATAATGGCCATTGAGTTCCACCTGGTGGAGAAACAATATCGGCTTGAATGGCCGCAGTTCCAAAAGTGTATTCATAACATTTTTCTATAGTATTACAGGCATCTGCGTCGGCTGCAACTGCTGCCTGAATATCCGGGTCCATACACCCAGAGGTAATCGTAACACAAACTTCAGGACTTGGAAGCGGCGGAAATGGACAGAATAGTAAAGTTGTTCCTAATTTAAAAATCGTACTATCTCCTGCTGCCAAATCAGGTAAGCTGATTCGATATGTATTGGTTGTTCCATCACTCGTTACAAAGGTAGGAGGAGGAAGTAAGGTCATATCTTTATCATATACATTTTGAAGGGCAACACTATTTGCAACTCTAATAAGTGCCAATACTCCTTTGTGTATTTCCAAAGAAGGGTCGCTTCCATCTGCTTTAATTGTAAAACAATTTATTTCTTCACTTGAACCGGGTACTGCACTTGAGACCAATGTTCTATCCATAATCTGTGTTAGGTCGGGGAAGCCATTTCTTACATCATCAATGGTTACATCAAGGCTTATTCTATCATTCTTAATCGTCAAAGTATCAAGGTCGAAATAGTCGTAATAATTTTTACCATTTCCTCCTACAACATCAAGACAAGCTGGAATTTCATTATTGGTTTCATCGGTTCCATTACAGATATAACATTTTCTGTCAGGTGGCGCACAAGGAAGCTCATAATCGTATTGAAGTTTATATTCAGAAACTCCTTCCAATTCACCAGGGCAAACCATGCAGAGGTCATAGACAATTTTGAGGGTATCTTTTGTGCCGCCTAATCCTACTCCCAAACCGGGGTATCCGTCTTCTGTTGGGTTTAGAATGATAGTTCCCGGATTTCCACCTGAAACAACACAGTATGTTTGGCCCGCAAGGTCGCTACAAGTATGGTTTGGAGCGTCTTTTATTTCAAGTGGATATTCTCGTCCATCAGGGGTAATTGCTTTTGCGTTTCCGCAAAACATACTTGGCGAATAAACTTCAATATCTATATCCTTCATCTGGAAATAAGGACGGTATTCATTTAGGTACCAATTGACTGGGGTGGTATTATCCACTACAAAACGATGTTCACCGACCCCACCACAATCATCCAATTCGATTTCAGTAACTGCTGAAACCATGTCTGGGCAATAAGTCTCGTACGGGAAATTTTCGCGGCAGTCGCCAAGCGCAATCAAACAATCACTATCCAATGGATCAATAACGTGATAATTCATATCCATGTAAATCCGAGGAGTGGAAGTTGGAGGATTATCAAAAACAGCGGCGAATGGATTTTTCTTCAATACCAAACGTGAAGTAATGAAAAGTGTATCTCCTTTTTCGATATTGTAATAATCAATAAAATCGTCTAAACAATTTCCATTATAATCCCAGTTTGGATAGGTATAATTTGGATCTTTAGAAGCTCGACAATCGGCCAATTTTTGCAAATTTCTTAGCCCAAAATAGACTCTTGCATTATCGTAATAATCATAACTACTATTACTGTTCCCATTAGAAAAATTGGGCATATAATTGGTCTCATCGAAGGGATGATCATCATAAAACATAAACAAATTTGAAGATCTTACCGTATTGGGATCTCCTGCCGAACAGGAAGGAATCAAATCAAGATCAAGTGTAATCGGAGCTGCGGCATCTTTCTTTTTTAATTCGAAACTGACCAGTTCAGAACTTTTTGCATCAATCATTAATTCCACGTTTGGAACAGAAGTGCCTCCGCCGCCTAACTCAAAAGTTCGAAATCCCCAATACCATTGATAAGGATTGTCGAATACTGCATCTGTTTCGAAACTATAAGAAGCAGTATAAAGCATCGTATCACATGGTAAATATCGATTCCTGTCTTCTGGAGCAACGTCAGCTGGATCAATTTTGGTGGTCATTGTTGCATCTGTGAAGCCTGTTGATTCACGATATACTTCCTCGACTCGGCCTCTTACATTACAAAGACATCCAGTAGCATTTGGGTCAGAGCGAAAATTGACATTTTCACAAGCTTTAACAATTTCGCAAGTACAACCTGCACCATCATCACATGTTTCTAAAATTTGATGTGTAGCAACCATATATATATAAGGTGAACAAGCTGCAGAGTCAGCTGTCAAATCGTATTTAATACAGACGGTATCTCCAATATTGTTACTTCCTGCGTCAATATAAAGTGCCCGAGTATCTTGACTCAAAGAGTCCCAAGAAAAGGTAGCTGTTCCTGGCTGTATTACTCCATTTACCGTTACCATAATGGAGGCAGGATCATTTATTTCTACATCATGCACAATTATTGGATTTCCTTTAAAAATAACCTGCATAGAGGATGTGGAATTCGCAGGATCACATGCATTGACATTTTCTTGTTCATATACATAGCAAACCTCGACTGGTCTGGTTTTGGTCCCACTTGTACCGGTACCAGCAAAATCAATCCCGAAATAACTGGTTGAAACCGCAGTTTCATTGGATGAAATATAAGTTCCTCCATTGACAACATTGAAATTGTCAATTCCTGGAAATATTTTGAATGTACGGCCACAATCTCTTTTTGCAGCTACAAAAAATTGCGCAAAACTACAATCAATAGTTCCACATTCTACAGAAGTGGCAGAAGGTGGTGAAACGCATTGAAATTCCATTTTGACAGTTACTTTCAACGTATCGCTACCCGGCAAATCATCAAAAAATCCATCTCCGTCAAAATCAGTTAAACCACCTGCTCCATCTGGATCAGCGGTCAAAGTTGTGAAATCAATCAAAATATCATCTTGCACCCAAGTGTAGGTGCCCACTGGAATTGGGTTGCCATTTACGGCTACTTCAGCAATTGATAAAGAAGGTTTTTCACAAGTTTCAAAGCCGATGGTCATGTCTGTGAAAAGCCCATTTTTTGGGTCGGCATTATTACTATAA
>CALHBQ010000144.1 GCA_937930815.1 uncultured Saprospiraceae bacterium
ATGAGAGGCAATTGGTATGATTTGCAACCACTTGGAACAGAAGGTCAAGGTCATCCGGGGCTTTCGGATGAAACGCTCTATAGCAAATTTCAAGCAGTAATTCCGATGGGTTTAGGATTCAAATTTAGTTTAAACGAAAAAATAAACCTTGGTTTTGAGTTTGGTGCTCGAAGGACTTTTACAGATTATTTGGATGATGTGAGTGGATTCTATCCCGATTTAGAAATGCTGGAGCAAGTAAACCCAAGAGCAGCTCAACTTTCGTACAGAACGCCTGAGCAAATGCAAATGAATTTGCCAAATCCAGCAGGTCAAGAACGCGGAAATCCTGATGATAAAGATTGGTACTACTTCATGGGGTTCACAGTTTCTGTGAATATGACAGATAAGTACGGTTTAGATTTTGATGAAAAATATGATGTTTTCAAATCAGAAAATCGACCTCCGACCAAAGCTGAATTGAAAGCAATGGCCAGAAAAAAACGCAAGAAACGTAGAAACCGTACGTGGAAGAAAATCAAAAAAGGTAAAAAAGTCGATGATATTAAAGGTCTTGGATTTTAAAGTTCAAATAAGAATAAAGGTATAATACATTCACCCCGATTTATACCTCTGAGGGATAGAAGCTGTTTGGTTTTTATCCCTTTTTTAGTTGAAAGTTGGAAGTTCGAGGTTGAAGGTTTGCTCACGCCCAAAATTGGTCGATAGATTTGAGTTGAAATTCAACTAAAAAAAATGGGGCTATCTCCAAATGTCTAATGTGGGGGATTTTCAAAATCCATCACATTTATAGGTTATTCCTAATCAACAACTTAAAGATATCCTGTATAAACGACAAGTTGTATCCTCAAATGAAATCCATGTAGCTCCAAAAAAAATAAGGCGATGACCAGAAGTCATCGCCTTATTTTTAAAAAATAACGGAGGCCATAATACGACCTAAGAATAATATTTAACCCTCTACTTTTTCCGTCGGTTTATTCTCAACATTGATATGCGGTAAGCCAATCTTCGTTCCACTTGGAATCAATGCACCTTTTTTCAAAACAATAATACCATCTCTGATACAGTGGGTTTCAAATTCCGCATCTTCCAATCCATCGCCACCGATGATTTCTACATCAGAGCCGATTTTGCAGTTTTTATCAATAATGGCTTTATCAATAAAGCAGTTAGCGCCAATGCCCATAGGTGGCGTATCGCTTCCAGCTGCCAAAATTTCATCCATTGTTTGGTAGCGTTGTGCACCCATCAAAATAGAATTTGTAATGGTAGTGCCTTCACCAATTCTTTGTCGAATACCGATTAAAGACTTCTCAATTGAAAGCGCATGAATCACACATCCATCTGCAATCATGGCTTCGTTTACAACCGTACCAAAAACCTTGGTAGGTGGCAACATGCGTTGACGTGTATAAACAGGTCGTTCCTTATCAAATAGATTGAATTCAGGAACCGGTTCGGTCAAGGCTAAATTAGAATCATAAAAAGAAGTAATTGTTCCAATATCCGTCCAGTAACCTTTGTATTGAAAACTTGCAACCGGATTTCCTTCTGCAATTGCTTTAGGAATTATCTCTTTTCCAAAATCTGTAGCCGTAGGGTTTTCTTCAAAAAGCTTAACCAAAGCCTCTTTTTTGAAAATATAGATACCCATACTCGCCAACCAATCTTTGCCTTGTGCTTTATCTTCGGGAGCCATTTCTGACTTCCAATTTTGAAGAATATATGGCTGTGGTTTTTCAACGAAACTCTGAATAAAACCTTTTCCATCTGCCTTTAAAATTCCAAAGCCAGGAGCTTCTTTCGCATTGCAAGGAATGGTTGCAATGGTCAAATCTGCTTGTTGAGCAACGTGATAAGCAGCAAATTCTCTAAAATCCATTTGATATAAATGGTCACCAGAAAGAATCAAAACAGCATCGTAATCATCATTCAAATGATGCATTGATTGACGCACCGCATCAGCCGTTCCTTGAAACCAGTTTTTACTTGTTGGCGTTTGCTCAGCAGCTAATACATCCACAAAACCTGAACTGAAATTGTCAAAGACATACGTCATCTTGATATGTCGATTCAGCGAAGCAGAATTGTATTGCGTTAAAACAAAAATCTTATTGATATTGGAGTTGATACAATTACTAATTGGAATATCGATCAAGCGATATTTCCCGCCGATAGGCACTGCAGGTTTAGAACGTTCGTGTGTGAGTGGGTATAATCGGGAACCGACGCCACCTCCCAGAATAAGGCAGACAATTTTAATCATTGCTTTCTCTGTTTATTATATTGTTAGACCAGTTATTACGAGTAACTATTTGATAGGTTCATGAGAATGCGATGTTAAGTTACCTTTTTTTAGATATATCGCAAATTTATAGAGCGGTATATTGGAAATGGTGCATTTCGTTTTAGTGGAGCGTATTGTTGAATCTGATTTTGACAAGTAATTTGAGTCTGTTATTCAGTTTTAAGAAGGTCCAGCGCTTTTTGATATGTAAGCCAGTGGATTTTTCTAATTTGTGTAAATATCACTCAGTTCTTCACAAATTTTTAAAATAGATTTATCTATAAAATCCTTATCACCTTGGATGTGAAAAAAGAAATTTTTGTAGTATGCAAAAAAAGTGACTATCTTTTTCTCTTCTGGTATATTTTTGAGTGGACTTTCGTAGTAAGCATACTCTGAAAATAATTCCAATTTTCTTTTGTAAGAAATTGCAGGTACAGGTAATATACTTAATCCTTTATAACTTTTCTTAATCAATTTTGTATCATCTGAGTATTGAATACTTATACGATGCCTACCTGTAATTGAGCTGAGCGAATGATATGTATAATTTTCTTCACCTCCATTCTTTCTGCTTTTGTTATTATTACCCGTTCTATCAATAAGCCCTAGTTCAGCTTCAAGAGAAGAGACCAAATTGACCTGATCGCTCAATGAGATTTGCTTTACATTGCAATTGCTAAAAAGACATAAGTACAAGAAAAAGAAAATTATTTTTTTCATAACTATTTCCTTAAGGTGTAATTTTATTTCCCCACCTCACTCGCCTCCACCAATTCCCCATACATCTCCTTATAAAGCTTAACCGAATTTTCCCAAGAGAAATCAGTATTCATAATTCGAGTTCTTACCGCGGTCAATTCCTTTTTATTTTTATAAAGTTCGATAGCATTATAAACCGCCATAAAAGCCTCATCCAAATCAAAATCATAAAAACGGAAGCCACGGCCGCTTGCAGGTTTTTCAATCAAATCAGGAATGGTATCTTTCAAACCACCAACCGCTCTTACCACTGGAATCGTACCGTATCGGCAGGAGTACATTTGATTCAAACCACAAGGTTCAACTCTCGAAGGCATCAATAAAAAATCAGACCCAGCATAAAGTTGATGCGCCAGTGTCTCATTGTATTCCAGAGAAGTGTCAAAGAAATTGAACATCTCTTTGCTCATTTTTCTAAACATGTCATGTAGATATGGTTCGCCCGTTCCCAATACAAAGAAGTTAGCATCTAATCCATTTTGTTGAACCCGTTTTACCAAATCAGGAATCATATCCGCTCCTTTTTCATAAACCAATCGACCGATGAAAGTGAAAAGCGGTTTTTTCACATCAATATTAAATTGCTTGGCAATTTCCTTTTTGTTCTCTGTTTTATATTTAGAAATGCCTTTTCCTTTAAGGTGGAAAGTGATGCGAGGGTCAGTTGCCGGATCCCAAACTTGATTATCAATACCATTGATAATGCCTTTGCATTTAAATCGCTCATGCCCAAACAATGGCTCCAATCCAACCGATTGATGCCGCAATTCTTCCATGTATCCTTCCGAAACAGTCGTCACACGCCAAGCCGTTTTTACGCCCGTTGCTAACGGATTGATACTATTCGACCAATCGAGCAAACCTCTTTTTGCTTCTGGAAAGTGGGGGAGGAGATATAGTTTTTCCCAACTGTAGGCGCCATGATACTGCCCATTATGAATCGTATAAACCGTCGGAATTTTAGCTAAGCTTTTGTACGCCTCTACATTTTGCATGAAAAAAGGAATCAACCCCGTATGATGATCATGACAGTGCAAAACATCTGGAATCGCGTCCTTATCATTGATCAACCAATCTAAAACGGCCAATTGAAAAGACAACCATCTTTCCACTCCATCTTGAAAGTAATGCCCACCTTGATCAGCATAAATACCAGTTCTATCAAATCGTTCTGGAATATTCGCTACATATAAAGGAAAGCCAAGTTCTTCTTTCTGAAGTAATTCGATAGTGAACGGTGTATATTCCTGATGCAGTTTTATTACACCTTTATGGACTACTTTCCACTTTTTGCTTTTTATCCATTTCAAACCATATTTAGGAATGATGACGGAAGTGTCGGTGCCAGCTTGATTTAAATATTTTGGTAGTGAGCCAACCACATCACCTAATCCGCCAGACTTGGCAGCAGGGTAACATTCGGCAGAGATTTGAAGAATTTTCATAAAAAGGTGTGAAGCTAATTTAGTTCCAAAAGTAGCATATCCGAATGATTTTTTATTATAAAATTATTGAATATGAAAATTGTGAATTTGTGATCGCATTCAAAAAGAATAATATTTGTTTAAATCTTAATAAATGTGGCATTTGACTTTTTTCTTGATGAGAAAGGAAACTTTCTTTTCTTAATTTTAGTTAAAAAGCGGGTTTTGATACCAAAGAAATATTAAAAAATAAATTTATTTTTCTATTATGTGTGCAAATGAATTTCTTTTTTTATAGCTTTGTGACCTGATAAACAAACGCGGTCTAAAAACCGTACACGATTTAGAATTCCCTTTCCATAATCGATTTTTACATAGCTTTATAAACTTACCCTGGAAAAATTTAAGTTTTTAAGCTATAAAGTTCCTTCACCTAAAGTTTACACAACTTTCCCCACTGTATGGTCATTATTGACCTCAGCATCTTATTTTGTACTATTTTAATTTCAACAATTCAGCGCCCTGAATAAGAAGGGTCTGATCCTATCAGATTTACTACCCTGGAAATTTTCCCAAATTCAGAGCTTTTGCTCTGAGAATCTCCTTGTATGTTTTCAATAATGATTGAAACACGCAAGGCTAAAACATTTTTACTATTTGGGTAAGAAAATTTCCGTCTTTAGCAGTGCTGACATTTTCAAACCCCTAATTAAAATTTTTCTGATGAGAAGCATTTGTTTACGTACTTATGTGTTAACTTTTTTCGCGCTTTTGGCATTTGTGGGAGCCAAGGCTCAATGTCCAATGGTCTTCAGCCCAGTAACGGGAAAAAACAACGTTACTTATCTGAACGCATGTTTTGCTGAAGCTGCCAACGAAAACTTCTATACGGAAGGGGTCGCTTTTGGTGATTGTATAGAATCAGCTTTAATGGATCCAAACGTAGTTTGTGGAACCAATTATGACCCAGTAGTGGGTTGTAATGGAGCGATTTACCTCAATGCTTGTGAAGCTCAGAAGCATGGTGTAATTTCATTTATGCCACAAAGCTCAATGGTAAATGGTCAGCGGCAAATTGATGATTGTTTTGATTATCAAATTGTTGCCAATGCTTTTCCAGGTGCATTCAATTATGCAAATGGTAGATTGACGGTCAATTGCCCAGGACCATCACTACCCGTTTGTGGTTGTAATGGAATTGATTATTCAAGTGCATGTGAAGCAGAAGCAAGTGGGGTAGTTGATTATACTTACGGAACTTGTAGCGATCAGCAACCGCAAAATCAATGTATTGATCAAAACATGGTTTTATCAATGGAGCCAGATAACTGCCCAGCAGTTTACAATCCGGTTTGTGGTTGTAATGATATGACCTATATCAATGCATGTGCTGCCGAAAACTCAGGAGTGATGCAAACCATCTCTGGTGCTTGTGGAAATTTCGCATGGAGAAATAATGCGACCACCTTAGTTACAGGTCAAAGTATTGATGGGAACACATCAGGAAGTTCAAATTTAATTAGTAATTATAGTAGTTGCACCACTGTTCCACTTGTTGGGCCAGAGGATGTTTACGTTATACATAAAACAACGCCAGGTGATTTACAGGTTTATTTAGAAATACAAAATCCATCAGTTGACCTTGATATTTTTGTGATGGATGGTATGAATACTGCTCAGTGCCTTGGTCAAAGTATCGGCCCTGTTGGCGGATACCAAGAAGGTCTGGTAATAAACGATGCACCAATCGGAACTTATTACGTAATCGTAGATGCTCAATATGCTAACAGTGCAGGAGCTTACACTTTACAAACTGGTTCAGGTTATTTGGATACGAGACAAGCAGTCGAGATTGATTGTGGGGTTCCAATGGCGACCTCAAATGTCACAGGAGAAAATAATATGTTGGCCTTTAACTGTAGCTCAAGAGCTGAAGTTAGTGGACCAGAAATGATTTATACTTTTTCAATTATTAATGATGCGGTTGTAGAGATTGATCTTTTCAATATGACTGCCGATATGAACATGTTTTTGTTGAATCAATTAGATCTTCAAAATTGTGTTGGAAGTAGCCAGCGTATTGGAATGGGAGCAGAAAGAATTGCACTTCCGCTTACTGCTGGTACTTATTACATTGTAGTAGATGGAGGAGCTGGATCAACAGGAGATTACATGCTGAATGTCAATTGTAATAATGCGCAGTGCGATCAAAATTTAGAAATCTCTGCAGAAAGCACAGATTGTAATACGGCGACTGGTCGAATTTCAATTCAAAATTTAGGTTCAACCAATTCTGAATATGTATTTTCATTAGAAGGGCCTGTTTCAGGTTGCGCTGCAGATGGAGAAGGAGAAGAGGATTTTGAAAATTTACCTGTTGGAAAATACATGGTTTACTCCATGGATGGTGACGGTTGTAATCAAGAAAATGAGGTGACTGTTACAGCAGGCGCTCAAGGATTTTTTACCAATATATCAACCTCTCATAATGGAGGTATTAATGGTGGACAAATCGATTTACAAATGACTGGAGGTTTTCCTCCTTTCGAAATATTCCTAAATGGAACTTCATTTGGGACAACAAGCAATAATACTTTTACAATTCCAGGTTTACCAGATGGTACCTATGATGTGAAAGTGATGGATGCTTCTCTATGTGAGCAAGCACGTACTGCTGCTATCACAAATCCATGTAGTCTTTATACCACCTTGGTTCCGATGGATCAAGATTGTGGTGGTTTAGGAAGTGTTTCTATTGATGTTTACAATGGAACTCCTCCTTTCAATATTACATTAAATGGCGTTCCTGCAGTAGGAAATCCATACGCTGCAACATGGATTGGAATTTATGATTTAACGGCAGGTTTATATACTGTTGTTTTAACAGATGCAAATGGTTGTTCAGATACGCAAGTGACAACTATCAATTATGCAGTAAACAATATAACTTTAGTTACAACACCAACACCACAGACTTGTAATAGTCTTGGCTCAATAGCCGTCACTGCAACAGGTGGCGTTGGACCTTATACAGTAACATTAGATGGAAGTCCTGCGGGTTCTTACCCAGGACCTAATTTTACGATTTCTAATGTTTCAGCAGGTGCACATACTTTGGTTGTAACTGATTCATATAGTTGTACAGAAACGACTTCGGTAACAGTTGGCGGTTCTTCAACAGGTGTTTCAATAGCTTCCGCAACGCCAACAGCGGCGAGTTGTACATCAGCAGGTTCAGCAGCAATTGTAGTTGCAGGAGGAACT
>CALHBQ010000145.1 GCA_937930815.1 uncultured Saprospiraceae bacterium
AAAAAAAAGGCGAAGCAAAACTTAATTTGCAACGCCATTTTTCAAAGGATTATAATTGTTTTTGAATGTTCTATTCTTTATCGGCAACCCAGTTGGCTACTTGCCATCGGATCACTTACAGGTATGCAATTTCCAGAGTTAACGGTTTCTGGTTGAAATCTTAATAAGTCAGCATCATAAAGACCCGTTTTGACGAAAGCTGTTAAATCATCGATTTCAGCTTGAGTCAAACCAAGAGGCACAAATTGTTCTGCCAGTTGGCTAATTGGAACTTCCGAGTTTTCTTTAATTGCCAAGTTTTTATACTCAATCACTTTTCTGATACTACGGAAACTACTTCCGTGACCGTAAAAAGGAGAATCTGCTAAGTTGTAAATTTGTGGTACTTTAAATTTATACAAATCTTCAGCTAAACCAGTGAAACTTTCTCTGCCTCTATTTCCTGGAGACATTGCGTTTGTATTGAAAACTTCCTCAGGGCAATCCACTAAATTTAAGACACCGAGCGCATGAAATTCGTTTGAATTTAAAGCTGGGCCAGTATGACAGGAGACACATTCTGCTTTATCAAAAAACAAAATTGCACCTCTTTTTTCTTGAGCGCTCATTGCACCTTTATCACCTTTCAACCATTTTTGAAAAGGTGCTTCAGTTGACATCAAAGTTCTCTCATATGCGGCAATTGCCAAACCAGCAGTTTCTTTTGTATATCTTTCAGCAGCATCGAAATCTGCTCCGAATGCCTCGTCAAACATATCCTTATAACCAAGAGAAGTCATCAAATCTTCATTGATTTCCAATCTGTGTACACCTAACCCAGCAATCGCTTGGATTTCCAATCCTTCATATCCTAAATTGTTGGCCTCTTTTGGAGTACCTTCCGTAAATTCATTTTCATAACCAAGATTAGCTCCTGTTGCTCCAAATTGACCATTCCATAACATGTTCTTTTGGAAAGCGCCATTCATGGCACTTGGCGTTCGTACAGGTTGAGAATCAATTAAATCATCTGGATATAACGGACCTTTCATACGACCTTCACCATTTTTACCAAAACCAATTCCACCTTCTCCAAGTCCTTGAAATCTACCAGCTTGAAATCCAGCACCAGCAAAATGGCACGAAGCACAAGAGAAAGTACCTACTCCAATGCCGCTTTTAGGCTTTGTCCCGATTGCACTTTCGTGAAAAAGGAGTTTTCCTAAACTGACTTTCTGAGCTGTGATTGGATTTAATGGATCTTGTGGAATATTGGTTAAATTATCACTTTCTGGAAAAGTGAAATAATCAACGCTTCCTGTAGGAGATGCACTTTCCAGACTTGATTCCAAAGTATTATCGAATTCTGAACTTAGCGGTTGGTCTTTTTTACAACTGCTAAATAACAAACCGACCAAACATAGAAATATGCCAAATTTTCTCATAGTACGTGTGTTTAACTTCTAATCAAAGACATAAACTATACCATTCTATTCTTAGCGATTATTCTAAAATAACTTGAAGGCAATTAAACGCTTCTTGAATTCCGACTTAATCTCTAATTGATGTTGGCTATTTTTCAACGACTCGTCATAAAAATGTTTTATTAATATATCTTTGTCGAGAAATAGGCTTCTCCTTCAAAAAAAACATACTTTGAAATTATGAATAAACTATATCCCTATTTTATACCAATAAGCTTATTGCTTCAAATATTTATGACAATGGATTTGACGGCACAAATTGAAAGAAGAGAACTTGGAAATCTGGTTATTGAAAACATTCCTGAGATACCCAAAACGATAACGGATAGATTATTACAATATCAAAATGTACGTTCTGCTGGTCTTGCAGATTGGACGCCCGACGGCGAAAGTGTTTTAATTTCAACTCGATTTGGAGAGACTTCTCAATTTCATATTGTTGATGAGCCAGGAGGGATGAGGAAACAAATCACTTATTTTAAGGAACCGATAAGTGGGGGAGCGTACTCTTCTTCTGCGGTACATGATGGTTTTCTTTTTAGAAAGGATATTGGTGGAAATGAAGCCTATCAACTTTTCTTTTTCGATAATAAAACGAAGCAATCCAAAATGCTGACTGATGGCGAGTCAAGAAACGGAATGGGCATTTGGAGCCATGCTGGAGATAAGTTTGTTTTTGCAAGTACCAAGCGAAATAAGAAAGATTATGACCTCTATATTCATCGTATGGATGAGCGATGGGAAGATGAATTAGTTTTTGAGGCATCTGGATTTTGGTTGCCAATGGACTGGTCTCCTGATGACAAAAAGATTCTAATCAAAAATTACATTTCTATTAACGAAAGTAATCTCTTTATACTCGATATCGAGACGGGTAAGATTACTTCTATCAAGGAATCTGAGGAACAAATTTCTTACGGTTCGGCGAGATGGGCTGGTAATGGCAAATCAGTTTACTTCACTTCCGACTATGATAATGAAGTTAGAAAGTTAAAAGAGTTTGATATTGAAAGTGGGCGATTTAGAACGATTTCTAAAGGGATTCAGTGGGACATCAGTAGTATCAACGTTTCTCCTGATGGCAAAACAGTTGCATTTACTTCCAATGAAAGTGGTTTGAGTAAACTCTATCTTTTAGATGTTCACATGAATAAATTGGTTCAGGTTTCTACTATACCAGATGGATTGGTTGGTGGCTTGGAGTGGAATAAAGACAACACTCGATTGGCCATGACAATCAACACTTCTACCAATCCAGCAGATATTTTTGTTGTGAATACTAAAAACTTTTCAGTAAAACAATGGACGTTTAGTGAGGTTGGAGGATTGGATACAGAACGTTTTATTGAACCAGAACTCATCTCTTTTCCAACTTTTGATAAGGTCGGGAAAAAGCAGCGTGAGATACCCGCATTTTATTATAAACCAAAAGAAGCGATTGGGCCATATCCAACGGTTATCATTATTCATGGTGGGCCAGAGGGGCAGTTTCGTCCAAGTTTCAATCCAACCATTCAGTTTTTGGTGAATGAATTGGGGGTCGCTGTAATTGGTCCAAATGTCAGAGGCTCAGCGGGTTACGGTAAAAATTATTTATTATTGGACAATGGTTTTAAAAGGGAAGACTCCGTAAAAGACATTGGCGCATTGATAGATTGGATAGCCGAACAACCTGAATTAGACACTGAAAAAACAGCTGTCATGGGCGGTTCATACGGTGGATATATGGTTTTGGCTTCTATGATTCATTACAATGATAAATTGACTTGTGGAGTTGATGCGGTCGGCATTAGCAACTTTGTCACCTTTTTAGAAAATACAAAATCATACCGTCGTGACCTGAGGAGACAAGAGTACGGCGACGAGCGCGACCCAAAAATGAGAGCACATTTAGAAAATATCTCTCCAACTACCAATGCTCATAAAATCAACAAGCCAATGTTCATCATTCAAGGTTTGAATGATCCTCGTGTACCTGCTTCAGAAGCAGAACAAATGTTGGAAGCCATCCGAAAAAATGGAGGAGATTCTTGGTATCTCTTGGCAAAAGATGAAGGCCATGGATTTCGCAAAAAAACAAATCGAGATTATTACATCGCTTCGGTGATGATGTTTTTCGATAAGTTTTTGGTCAAATCGGAAGTACCAGTGGAGGATTAGGGCAGTTGGCAGTTGGCGAAAAATCAAAGATTTTTCTAAAATAAAAAAAGGACATTTGGAGTAATTCCAAATGTCCTTTTTTGTAATATCAATTGCCTATTGAAGACTGCCGACTGCCAACTGAAAAACTGCCAACTGAACTATTCTTTTTTATTAAAAGCATCAATCGTATATTGTGCTACTGCGGCAATCTGTTTTTCACTCAAAACACCTTTGAAAGGAGTCATGACTTTTTTTCCATTAGTAATGATTTCTACTCTTTCTTCGAGCGTAAGGACGGAAAGGTTCAGGTCTTTTGCTCCATTGATGGCCATGTCGCCATAGATTCCATGACAGACCACACAGTTTCTTTTGAAAATCTTCTTGCCGTCAGGAGCTTTTGCAGCAACGGATTGTTTTTTGGAAGAATTTGAGTTGGAGCCTTTGTCGCTATCACCACATGCCCAAATTAATGCCCCTAAGAAAATGATTGAGATATACTTCTTCATAATTAAGTGTTTTACTGACTGCAAAGATGGAAATAAAAAACCCGAATTTTCAACTGAAAATTCGGGTTTTTATCAAAAGTAATAAATCTTATTTAAGCGTAACCGCGATGGTCATATTTGGGTCGTAATCTCCCTTGATGATTGGCGTTTGACGATTACCAGTATATTCTTTTACACCTTTATTAATAAAATTGTACAACTCAGAAATAGAAACAATACTGTTAGTATTCGCATCAGCTTCACCTTTCAAACCACGAATCAAATAGTGACTGAAAACACCTTGTCGCAATCCACTTGACTCCAACGAAGTTTCATCAGATTTTGATGACATCAACAATGCCGTACCTGCTTCAGACTGACCTAATGTTTCATAATAAGTTTCTAAAACTGCTAATTCAGAAGCGCTTCTTGCTGCGAACAAACTACCAGAGTGACAAGCATCTGCGATACAAAGTTTATATTTTGCATCAGAGGCCTCCATTATTTGGTTGATTTCTTCGTGCGGCAATTTATTATTGAACCCATCATAGTTGATTGGCAAAAACGAACCTTTCAAACCATGACCACTGAAGTATAACATCACCAAATCATTTGGCCCCGCTTTTCCAAAAACCTCTTTCATCGTTTTGATTATATTTCCTTTTGTTGCCTGCTCATCAATCAACAATTTGATTTGATTATCTGGCAAGGCACCACCCGCTGGGCTTTTAAGAAACATCCCCATTTCGTAAGCATCATCTTTGGTATATCTAAGTGCTGGCATATGGTTGTAAGAAGCAATCCCAACGACCACTGCATAGACTTTGAATCCAGCTTTTTCGCGAATCGCAGCTTGCAATTCAGAAGGAGAAAGCTCTTTTGCTTGTTCTTCAACGATATCTTCTATAATGTCTTCTTCGCTGTCATTACCACCTGCACTTGCCAAAATACCATCAAAATCTTCTGGTTTGTCGATACCCATGTAGTTGCCTTTTACCCACCAGCCTTTCACTTCTGCTCCATCCAGGGTGTAAAGCGTTCCGAAACCAAAGAAAGCACCGTAAGCCCAATTTCCTTTATATCGTTCGCCATTTGAGTAAGAAACGACCCCTTGACCATGTGGTAATTCATTTTTGAACATACCATCATATTTTGCTTCACCTCCTTCGTAAACGTAAGTGCCTCGGTCATTCACGCAGTCTCCTGCGATACATCCTTCTCTTCCAGCCTCAATTACTGGGTTGCCTATAAACTCACCTTTTTCCCAATCACCAGTAGTTTTTGTACCGTTTTTGTGATAAAAAGTCCCTTTTCCGTGAGAATGTCCTTTTTTAAAGCCTCCGACATACTTATCTCCATTGACAAAATAGAAAGTGCCATAACCGTCTATCTGACCGTTTTGCCATTGACCATCATATTTGCTACCATCGGCGTATGCAAATATTCCTTTACCACTTTTACAATTTCCTTTAAGGCAGCCTGATTGGATATTATCTTCGGCAATTTCGTCCTCTTTTCCAGGAAAGAGGTCTTTAATGATTTTTCCTCTTGAATCAATTGGATGGCCACGTTTCCATACGCCAGTCCAGGTTGCTCCATCAGCAAAAGTCATTGTTCCTTTTCCTTCTGGGTATCTATTAGCCCACTGACCTTGGTATTTTTTGCCATCAGTGTAATAACACGCGCCACTTCCATGGATTTCTCCATTTTTGAACTGACCGATGTATTTAGCACCACTTGGATAGATGTAGATACCAGTACCGTTTTTACAGTCACCAGACTTACATTGAGCCGTTAAGAATGAGAAAAGAATGAGTTGAAATAAAGTTAAAAGAAAGAGCTTTTTCATTCAGGAATAGATTTAGTAAAACTTGTAAGAAAGTATGAAACGTAACTATGAGCGCGTTTCTTACTTCTTTGACGAATTTTTTTGATGAATGTTAGGGTAGGGTAGTTATTTAATACAATATTTAAGCCTAAGTCTTTTGGAAATTCAAAACTCAACTTCAAAACTCAAACTTGGTTGAAGTTGAAATTTGAGGTTGATTTTTGAAGTTGAAAATTTTACTCCCCCGTAAAATTGGCTTTCCGCTTTTCTATAAAAGCCGTTGCACCTTCTTTGAAGTCTTTGGTTTCAGCACAGGCACCGAATGCTTCGATTTCGGCTTTGAAGCCATCTTTTTTCTTATTAAAATATAGATTGACCAGTTCAATTGTTTTCGCAATAGAAATAGGGCCTTTGGTTGCTATTTTTAATAAAATTTCTTTTGCCTTCGCCACTTCTTCACCTTGAGGAACTACATGATTCGCTAACCCTAAACGATGTGCTTCTTCTGCGCCAATCATATCTCCAGTCAAGAGTAATTCCATCGCTTTCCCTTTACCAACTAATTGAACTAATCGTTGAGAACCTCCATAGCCAGGCACGATTCCAAGATTTACTTCTGGTTGTCCGAATTTCGCTTTTGCTCCTGCGATACGCATGTGGCAGGCCATGGCCAATTCACATCCACCACCTAATGCAAATCCATTGACTGCTGCAATGACTGGTTTGTCAAAATTTTCAATATGATTATAAGCCACATGTCCTTGTTTGGAAAGTTTCTGCGCCTTTTTATTATCTAAAGTCAAAAATGCCTTGATATCGGCACCTGCTACAAACGCTTTATCCCCAGCACCTGTCACCACAACTCCAACAATTCCTTTCAACTTAGGCGCTGTTTTACTGAAAAAGTGGCCGATTTCACCCATCGTTTCTGCATTGATAGCATTGTATGCTTTTGGGCGGTTGATGGTCAGTGTTGCGATGTTGTTTTCGTCAACTGAGTAGAGCAGGTTTTTATAATCCATTGTGATATTTAATTTTTGTCTTTTGATATTTTTAGAAAGGATTCGTGAATCCTTTCTACGAATCGTTCTTTTTTGAATTTTTTGTTTTGAAAGTAGCGGTGGGACGGGCTCTCTTTAATATAAATGGAATAGCTGATCCGCTTTTTTTACTTACAACCAACCCGTGCCACCGCCTGCTCACTCTCAAACTCTCATTCTCTCAAACTCTCGTTCTCTGCTTAAGTCTGAATAGCACCCACATTAAACTTCTCAATAGGCGCATTGTTTGCCGCTTCGATGGCCATGCTTATCCAATTTCGAGTATCGACTGGATTGATGATGGCATCTACCCAAAGACGCGACGCTGCGTAATATGGAGTTGTTTGATTATCGTACCGATCTGTGATTTTTTTGAGTAATTCTTCTTTCTCAGCTTCAGAGATGGTTTCGCCTCTGTTTTCCATGGTTTTGGTTTGGATTTGTAGCAACGTTTTTGCTGCCTGTGAACCACCCATGACTGCCAATCGAGCCGTTGGCCACGAAACAATAAATCTTGGGTCATAAGCCTTCCCACACATCGCATAGTTACCTGCGCCGTATGAATTACCCATCACGATACTGATTTTAGGAACGGTGGAATTACTCACTGCGTTGACCATTTTTGCGCCATCCTTAATGATGCCGCCATGCTCAGAGCGACTTCCAACCATAAAACCAGATACATCATGCAAGAAAATCAATGGAATTTTCTTTTGATTACAAACCATGATAAAACGGGTCGCTTTATCTGCTGAATCTGAATAAATTACTCCTCCAAACTGCATTTCACCTTTTGCAGATTTAACTACTTTTCTATGATTAGCAACTATTCCTACCGACCAACCATCGATACGCGCATAGGCACAAATGATGGTTTTTCCATAACCTGCTTTGTATTGAGTGATTTTTGAATCATCTACGATGCGCTTCAAAATATCGACCGTGTCGTATTGTTTTGTTCTTTCTACAGGGAAAACTTGGAAAAGCTCCTCTGCTTTAAACTTAGGCGGAGCAGGTTTTTCTCTGTTGAAACCTGCTTTGTCAAAACTGCCGATTTTATCAACCAAGTCTTTGATGGTATCGAGGCAAGTTTTGTCATCCTTCATTTTATAATCAACAACGCCTGAAATCTCTGATTGAGTAGTTGCTCCACCTAACGTTTCGTTATCGACTGACTCGCCTATAGCTGCTTTTACCAAATAAGGGCCAGCTAAATATATACTTCCTGTTCCCTCAACAATCAATGCTTCATCGCTCATGATTGGGAGGTAAGCGCCTCCTGCGACACAGCTACCCATGATGGCTGCAATCTGAATGATGCCTTGGCTTGACATTTTTGCGTTGTTTCTAAAAATTCGTCCAAAATGTTCTTTGTCAGGAAAGATTTCGTCTTGCATTGGGAGAAAAACACCTGCACTATCTACCAAGTAGATGATAGGCAATTTGTTCTCCATGGCTATTTCTTGAGCGCGGAGGTTCTTTTTTCCAGTGATTGGGAACCATGCACCTGCTTTGACTGTCGCGTCATTGGCGACTACGATGCATTGTCTTCCACGGACATATCCAACCACGACCACGACACCTCCTGCTGGCGCGCCACCATATTCTTCATACATTTCGTAACCAGCGAATGCGCCAATTTCGTAGTGGGGTT
The DNA here is from genome assembly GCA_937930815.1 of uncultured Saprospiraceae bacterium. Lineage (GTDB taxonomy): Bacteria > Bacteroidota > Bacteroidia > Chitinophagales > Saprospiraceae > JAGQWW01. The sequence continues at coordinate 8,613 of CALHBQ010000145.1, forward strand.
TACCTTCGTCCAATAAATAATCGACTCTTTCGCGGGCAGTGAGTTTACCTTTTTTGTGTTGTTTGGCAATTTTTGCTTCGCCTCCTCCCATGTGGATTTTCTCCAACCGATGGTTCATTTTAGAAACCATGAGTTTGAAGTCATCTTCATTCTTGTTTTGCGCGATATTCTCTTTAGCCATATTGAAATTTTTGCAAAGATACTCGTAGTTTGGAGTGGGGCAAAAAATATGGCAATTGAAAAGGAGAAGTTTTTGAGATTGGTGTAGTTGATGGGGTAGGGCTTAATTTTCTTGCTTTTCAGTCTGGAGACTGAATCCAGCGGGAGTAGAAAACATAAACCAGCAGCTTAATTGGAACACTTGTATCAGCAGAAGTTGAAATCATTTTTCTTTCCTCATCTCATAAATCAAAATTAAAATGTATAGAACACCGAATAATAAAACAAATAAAGCAATAGTGGCCTTAAACCTATAATCCCCTACAAAATTATCAGGAGCTATTTCATCTAATGGAGGATTGTAAATTGTATTTATTTTATCTCCAATTTTATACCTTCCTTGAATACAATCATTTTTGTTAACAGAAACCTTGTAACGTTTTCCTTTATATTCAACAATGATATTATTTGATGCTCCTCCACATAAAGGAAGATCTACAACCATGGCAATAACTTCCTGATTAAAGTCAGCAAATTGCAATCTAACTTTTGACTTTTTAACATTACTTAATGCCAGTAATAGGGTTAGTAAAAAAAACGATATTGTTATGAATCTTGAAAACATTATTAATTTTGAGGAATTATTATTTCAATATTAGTATTATCTCGGGTTTCAGAAATTTGTTCAATTAAAAAATCAGTTTTGCCAGAATCATCAGGTAATAGGTTTCTAATCCTCTGACCAATGTGTTCACGAAATGCTGGATTCAGTTTGCAACTGAATTCAATATCTACCCGTCTTTGACGGAAGCATGAAAAACTAAGATAATATTAAACCTTGAATCTATAATTTTTCGAAAAATAAAACTCCAAAAACAAAAAACCCATGCAAACTGAATTGCACGGGTTTTAATATTATTTAAAGTGAGTTATTATTTATAACGTCTCTTTACTTTCTTAGATTTTACTTTGAATTTGTTTCCAGCAGAATCTTCGTTACCAGTTGGACCACCAGTACGAGTCATTGCACAACGGAAACCTACAGTACGAGAAGACTTATCTTCTTCCATGAAACGACGAGTACCTGGAGACATCCAGAATGCTCTATCTGCCCATGAACCACCTTTCACAACACGTGATTTGTCAGAAATCAAAGTTGTAACTCCGTACTCATAGAATACTTCTGATTCTTTATCACCATCAAGGTAGTTGTGTACTTGACCTCTTTTGTAGTTATCTCTTGTTGCAGCTTCATCATCTTCAACATCAATATATCTCAAACGACCGAGACTGTCTTTTTCAACTGGCTTGCCATCTTCATCCACTTGTAAGGTTTTGTATCTGTTACCACGGAAAGAGTTCAAGTCATGAGAATCAACATCTCTCAAATCCTCTGAAGTCATCGGACGGTAGATATCTTCAACCCACTCACTAACATTTCCACCCATGTTGTACAAACCAAAATCATTTGGCATAAATGAACGAACATCTGCAGTAATGTGTGCCTGGTCATTCAATTTACCAGCCATACCCATGTAATCACCAGCACCTCTTCTGAAGTTAGCTAAGATAGCTCCTTGGTAACGATTTCTTTTTTGGAAACGAACCGTTTTACCAGCCCAAGGGTAGATTCTTCTATCCGTAATTCTTTCATCTTTTGAAGATGCTTGAGCACCAATCAAAGCCAATGCAGCGTATTCCCACTCAGCTTCTGTTGGAAGTCTATATTCAGGAAGTAAGATACCATCCGTTGATTTAACTGGACGTTCTCCACCTGTTTTAAGATCTTTAAGATTCTTTCTTACATCACCTTGGTATTGACCAGCGTAGTAAGATTTTGTATTAAAGTTATCTTCGTCTTTTTGCTCAGTATTCAAATTAAGAACACCTCTTTCTACCAAGATCATCTCGTTTACACGTTCTGATCTCCATGCAGCAAAGTCTTTGGCTTGTTGCCAGTTTACTCCAACTACTGGATAATCATCGTAAGCAGGGTGTCTAAGGTAAGTTTCTACGAATGGTTCGTTATAAGACAACTCGTCTCTCCAAACCAATGTATCTGGTGTTGCATTCAAAAGAACTTCTGGGTAAGATTCTCCAAAAACTCTTCTAATCCAATACAAGTATTCATTATAGTTGTTATTAGAAATTTCAGTTTCGTCCATGTAGAATGAAGAAACGGTTACTCTACGAGCGGCGTTATTCCAATCGTAAGTTACATTCTCTTCTACTTGACCCATAGTGAACGTACCACCTTGAACTAAAACAAGGTTTGGACCGGTCGCTTGACCTTCGTAGTCTAATTTTTCAAATCCACCCCATTCGGTCTCATTGAAATTCCAACCAGTGACATCTGATTTTTCACTTGATTTACAAGAAGCAAAGAAGATAGAAGCTCCTAAAATCAAAACACTTAACTTCAGCAGTTTTTTCATGCGTAATCTAAAATTTGATTTTTATAAAAAAAATTCGAGCAAAGATAGTTAAAAATTGCAATCGTCAAATCTGACGAAAGTTAAAAGATCAAAATTGTTCAACTTTCCAAAAATTAACACTACCAATGTGTTAAATACCGAAATTAACTTTGGTAACAGTTTTATTCAAATCAAAATCAAAAAAAGAGCAATTAAACTTAATTTTATGATTTTACTCAAATAATCTATTTTTAGTGAAAATATGGTTGAATGGCTTTATGGTAAATGGTTTTGTGCTAACAAACCATGAAGCCATTTAACAATCTAACCGTATATCTTCTCTTTATCTAAACAACTTGAAACAATCATTATACTTAGATTTCTTACGATTGTTCTTAAATCGCTCACCATTTTCAAAATTAATTATAAAAGAAAGCTCGTGAGAGCCGCCTGTACCTTGACTTGCAAGCTCCGAAACGGTAAGATCAAGACTATAGCCGATTTTAAAAATATCTTTTTGAACGCCAAAGGAAACGATAGCGGCGTCTGAATTGGTCAGTGCATGTCTATACCAAGCTCCTGCGAAAAACATTCCGAAGCCAACATAGGCACCTGCATCTATTTGACCAAAATCTCCTTGCCATATATAGGTAGCATTAGGAGAGATGAAAATCGGCCATTGTAATCTATTTCCTTCTCTTACAGTGATTTGTGCTCCACCATGTATAGACCAGCGAACGGGCAAGCCACTTTCGAGGTTTTCATTGAAACGAATAAATCCTTCATCTGGCGTATTGAGGTGTTTGGCGGAGATACCTGCGTAAAAATGTGGATTATAAAAAAGGAATCCAGCTCCGATGTCTAAAAATGTCTTCGAAAGTTCTTCTGGTCTTATTTCATCTGAAACAATAATTGGGGTGCCGTTTTGCCCTCCAGGGCCCGTGATTCTATCTATTTGGTCTCCAAAATATATTCTATCCCAATCCAAATTAACTTGAGTTGCTCCTATCTCTGTTCCAAATTTAGCGAAGAATCCTTTGCTGATGGTGAGTCGGTAAGAATATGCCAAAGCTGCATTTGTAGTGGCATAAATACCATCCCCTGCATCATCAGATTGTATCATAACGCCTATCCCACTATTCAAAGGCTCAAAAAATTGTTCGTAGGAAGCAGCGTATGTTACGAAAGGACTTCCTAAGCTAGGCCACTGATTTCTATAGTTAAGCGCAATACGCGGCGCATAGGTGTTTCCTGAAAATGCAGGATTCAACTGTAAAGGCGCTGAGTAGAACTGACTAAAAATAGGATCTTGTCCAAAAAGGTTGACCGAAAGCAAACCAGCTACACAGATAAGAAGTATTTGTCTTTTCATTGACTAAGGAAGGTTGTTAAATCAAAAAGATTTATAGTTGTTTTGTGTTTAAATGGGTGTTGACACTATTTAATGCGTCTTAGATTTTGTTAAAATCAATCGCAAGATTAAATACCTAACGCAAAATGATAAATTAATAACGGCATTTTTTTAGTATTTAATATTTTAAATGGTGAAAATGCAGTGGCCTTAACAAAGCAATAGACTATTTTAATAAGTCGTTCTGCAATCAAAACTAAAAATACCATATTCTGTTTACCAAGAAAAAAATAATATGAGAGCCTTTTACCTTTCAATCATTCTTTGTTTTTCGATTTCTTTTTTGTCAGCTCAAATCAATCGTTTGTCAGTTTTGGCAGATGGCGCAATTATTAAGATTCCAGTTTCTGAATCTGGGGTTTATAAATTGGATTATGATTATTTGAAAACAAAGGCCAATCTTGACATTGATAATATAGATCCAAAAAATATCAGTATTTATGGAAATGGAGGTGGAATGATGAGTGGCTTAGTTACGCCTGGATACAATGTGCAAGAGCAAGACTTAATCGAAAATCCAATTTTTGTCTCTGGAGAAGGGGATGGAACATTCAATTCTGGAGATTATATTTTGTTCTATGGAGAAGGCGCTAACAAAATCCAATATTCTGAAACAGATAAAACACTTTCGTTACCGACCAATTTATACGACAACGAAAATTATTATTTTTTGAAATTGGGAAGTACTGCTGGAAAAAGAATCGCAGAAACATCGGTCATCGACAATGTTGCTTTTACCGTGAGTGAATTTGATGACGTCATTCGTCATGAAAAAGAAGAGAAAAATTTATTAAAGGATTGGGTGCAAACACAAGGTAGTGGACGGATTTGGTATGGGGAACAATTTAAAAATACGCGTAGCCGTACTTTCGATAGTCAATTCAATTTTCCAAATATTATAAAAGAAGATGGTATAGATGTAGAAGTGAGAATGGCTGCTCGCACATTTAATGGAAATACGAAATTTAATATTGAAATCAATAACCAAACGGAAACCAGCCAAACTTTTAGTCCCCTTAGAAATGGCGACAACATAGAAAACTATTGTCATGCCAGGACTATCAACGGAAACTTCGAGCCGGCAGGCGATAATGTTTCTTTAACCATCAATTATCCTGAA
>CALHBQ010000146.1 GCA_937930815.1 uncultured Saprospiraceae bacterium
ATAGACCCTCAAGCGCGACATTTCAGTCGAAAAAACGCAATATTGATAGGCTTGGCCGATGATTTGACGTTTGAAAGAAAAGACTTTTATTCAATTGAAGGAGATGAAGAAGGCGGCGTTATCATCATGAATCCACCTTACCACGAGCGAATGGAATTAGAAGATGTCGAAGAGTTTTATAAAGAAATAGGAGACCATTTTAAATTTAAATTTTCTGGTTGGACCGCTTGGATGATTACTTCAAACAAGGATGGTTTGAAAAGTATTGGACTTCGACCTTCAAAAAAATATACCTTGTACAATGGTAAGTTGGAATGTAAGTATCAAAAATTTGAACTTTTTAAAGGAAAACGACTTGAGTTTCTAAAAAGTAAATCATGAGGAGTTTAGTAGTTGGATTCGTTTTTTTGCTAATTGGCTTTTGTGCGAAAGCCCAGACTCAATTACCTAAAATAAATATTCAGCTGAACTCAGACAAAAAGGAGACTACAAAATACCCTTCCCTAAATTCCATCTTTCAGTCAGATTTTAAAATTCAAGACAAAACAGTTCCATTAGTTTATAGCTACCAAGACTTAGCTTTCTTCTGCAAAATGGAGGTGCAAATTGAAAAATCGGCTAAAGTGCCATTCAAATTTAGATTGGGCGATGTACGATATGTGGACTATTTAGAACAAAAAATCGATTCCTATTAAATGAGCTCTATTCTAATAAAAAACATAAAAAGTTTGGTTCAGACCTGCGAAGGAACACAATTGGTTTGTGGAGCAGCAATGAAGAATTTGCCAATAATAGACAACGCATTTTTATTAATTGAAAATGATAAAATTGCTGATTTTGGTTCAATGGGAAATGCACCCAATCGAGCAGAGAAAGAAATAGATGCTTCTGGGAAAATGGTTTTTCCATCTTTTTGTGATTCGCATACCCATTTGGTTTTTGCGGCAAGCAGAGAAGAAGAATTTGTAGATAGAATCAATGGACTTTCTTATGAAGAAATGTCAGCAAAAGGAGGAGGGATTCTAAACTCCGCGCGAAAACTTCAACAAACATCCGAAGAAGAAATATACGATCAAGCACTCGAAAGATTAGAAGAAGCAATTCATTTTGGAACAGGGGCGATAGAAATCAAAAGTGGTTATGGCTTGACACTCGATAGTGAGTTGAAAATACTGAGGGTCATTAGAAAATTAAAAGAAAATACAAACGCCATTATCAAAGCGACTTTTTTGGGCGCACATTCCATTCCGATGGAGTATCGCTCCAATCGAGCAGCCTATGTTGATTTGGTGATAAATGAAATGCTTCCCAAAGTGGTAGAGGAGGGCTTGGCAGATTACATTGATGTCTTTTGTGAAAAAGTCGCTTTCTCCATCGCAGAAACTGAACGGATTTTGGAAGCTGGAGCAAAATATGGTTTGCCAGCAAAAATTCACACCAATCAATTTTATAGTTTAGGAGGCATAGAGACCGCCATTAAGTTTGGTGCAAAATCAGTAGATCACCTCGAAGTGTTGACAGATACAGAAATTGATCTTTTGAAAAATTCGAAAACGATTCCAACGCTTTTGCCAACAGCACCGTTTTTTTTGAACCAAGATCATACACCGCCTGCGCGTAAAATGATTGAAAGTGGTTTGGGCATAGCATTGGCCACAGATTTTAATCCAGGAACGACGCCATCTGTCAAAATGCCATTTGTACTTTCTTTGGCATGTATCAAGTTGAGAATGTTGCCAGAAGAGGCGATAAACGCTGCAACTATCAACGGAGCAGTGGCAATGGATGTGGAAAACGAAGTGGGTTCTATTGCAAAAGGAAAAATCGCAAACGTATTTATCACAAAGAAAATTCCATCAATTAATTATTTACCCTATGCCTTTGGCAGCGATTTGGTCGAAAAAGTCATCTTAAAAGGTGAGGTGCTTTAAAGGATCTATATGGTGTTGCTCAAAAAGAAACTTGATGTTCCATTCCAATAGTGTCGTTTTTAAGTAATTTATAGGGCAGTACATAGCGATTTTTTCTAATAGAAAAAACAAGTATATTAAATATATCTTGTTCTGTTAATTTGGCAGGGTTTTGTCACTTAATTGCATTGTCTCAATTATGAAATAGGATGATGTTTTAAACATAAATCAGCGAGCAATAAAGAAAATGGCAGAACGTTTTCAAAAATTCTGCATCATCTACCGTTTAAAACCAAAAACGATAACTACTTTTGCTGTTTAGAAGAGTGTTAATAACTCAAAAGGTCTCAGAAAAATACGCTACATCCATTTAAAATAAATTGGAAAAAATGATATTTCGTCTCACTACCACGATGCTGTTTCTATTTTTCACACTAATAGTGTCAGCTCAAAAACCAGAAAATATTAAAGCCATACCTGTTTCGAGTGTCGAAACAATTTTGGCTTGCGACCAGCAGTTTGCTGGAACTATTGCCTCTATTACGGCAGTCAGTGCACAGAGCAATGATATCGGTTCCAATATAACCTACCTCTGTATGGGCGATGAGATTAGCATCGATCATGCAAATGATTTCAACCTTTTAGACAGTCCCAGTTCTTCCGATGCGGGTATTGGGTATGTATTTTTTGACTGTTCACCAACCGCCACAGGCCCAATGTTGAGAGCAGTGCAGGATGATAATTGTACGAATAAACAAGCGATAACCGATAGTAACGGAGATGTTCTTACCCAAGAATATGGTGTTTGGGTTGCGGCAGGTCAGTCCAATGGAGATGTGAATTTTCTAAATGATGGCTCATTGTCGCGTAGTTTTGAAGGTGCGCGAGGAAGAAATCCTGTGCAGTTTTGGTTTGCTCCTATGACTTTTGATGATTTTGATACCAGAGGTTTTATAACGGATGGTTCGGGCGTTGTAGGACCGTGTGTGAATTTGAATGCTGATGAAGCCTTTTCAGTAGTTTACCTCCCTGCAATAGAGGCACTTCAAAGAGAGTTACCAAATAATAACGACCAATGTGAAGGTCGTTTTCAACTGCTTGGAGGATTACCTTCATTTGATAATTCGACTTATAGTGTTTCTATTGTAAAGGTAAACGATAATAGTGTACAAGGAACAGTGACAAGTGCAATGCCAAGTGTACTTGATTTTGTGAATTTCACAGTACCAGAACAAGGAGAATATGAAATCACAGTAGAAGACGGAAAAAGCTGTGGTCTCACATTTAGAATGGATTTGAAAGGTTGTAATGGTATCACCTCTGATGGAGATAGAAGATTAGTCGCACCAGGAGATAGAGTTTGTGTGGATGTTTCGGTGAATGAATTTACAGATATTGTAAGTGTTCAATATACGTTGGAGTGGGATGAGTCCGTATTGATGTTTGATGGTATTGATGATCCGACACCTGCCTTTCCTGGTACAATAAGTACAGGAACTACTTTTGTAAATGATGGTCAATTGACTTTTTCTTGGATCAGTCCAAATTTGCCAGACGGTGTAACCGTTCCAGATGGGACAATTTTTTACGAATTGTGTTTTATTGCAATTGGACAGGTAGGTGACTTTAGTGACATATTATTTACAAGTGGACAAACACCAATCGAAGTATCTGAAGAAGGTGACCAAAAGGTAGGTTTTAGTTCGCAGGTTACTGGTTTTGTGAAAATTTCAACCCAAGCAGTTGATTTAGAATTTGAAGTAGATACAGCTTGTTTTGCACAAAATGATGGAGGCTTTTCAATCAAACCGATTGCTGGTACGCCACCTTATTCTGTAACCTATAGAGCATTAACGATGCCACCAAGTCCAGTACAAGGACCATTTGTGATAAATAACAATGGTGATGAAATCGAAGTAACCAATCAATCTGCTGGTACATTTGAAGTAACGGTGACGGACAACTCAACTCCACCAGAAACATTTACAGCAAATGTTGATGTTATCGAACGACCAGAAATCGCAATTAATGTAGCAGATCCAGTTCAAGAGATTAGCTGTTTTGGTGATACTGATGGAATCTTAACTATTGATTTATTTGTAAATGGATTACAAGTCAATAATCCAGATCCGAATTTATATTCCTTTACCTGGAATACAGGAGATGAAACCGTCGTTATTTCAAATCTTCCATCAAGGTCATATTCGGTTACAGTTGAAGACCAATTTGGTTGTCGAGCAATGGATCAAGATTTTCTTGGGAATCCATTTCCACTTTCGATTACTGCTAATATTTCAGAGGCAACTTGCTCAGGAGCAGATGATGGAGCTTTACAATTTGTAGTTGATGAAGATCCAATAAATCCTCCTCCTGTACCTCAATCATATGACATCGAAGTTACGGATCCTACAATGATGGTAACGACTATCAGAAGCGATCGATATAACTTATCAAGTGGCGCATTCTCAGGTAGATATGACATCACGGTAATAGATGACAATGGATGTCGATTAGATACATTTTTGATAATAGGGGCACTACGCGAGCTTTCATTTAGCAGAGTAGTAGTTGATAATGTCTCCTGTAATGGGGGAACTGATGGTCAGGTATTTATTGAAGGTCTTACTTCTCCACCACCAGCTGCGACTCCTTATACTTTCAATTGGAATTCAAATCCACCTATTCCGAATGGAAGCACAACGAATACAGCAACAACAAGTAATATTGAAAATTTAGCCGCAGGTGATTATAGAGTTAGGATGAGTGATATGGATGGTTGTTTTATCGATACTACTTTTAACGTTACAGAGCCAGACCCAATCATGATTACTTTAGCAAACAAAACGAATGAGACTTGTGCAGGTATGGATGGAACCGCTGAAGTAAATGTTATTGGTGGGACTACTGTAGGAGGATATGATTTTGACTGGGGCGTACCAGGACAAACTTCAAGTGACATTAATAGATTAGCTGCTGGTGATTATACCTTAACGGTGACAGACGATAATATGTGTGTCGATTCGCTTCAATTTAATATTGGAGGAGCATCTCCACCTAATATTATTGAATTTAAAAATGATAC
>CALHBQ010000147.1 GCA_937930815.1 uncultured Saprospiraceae bacterium
GGTATTTTGAGTTGGGTCTGATAAAATCAATCCATCTGGGGTTGTCCAATTATAGGTAACGCCTGCTCCACTCGAAGAGCTACTTCCGTCCACCAAAATCGAATCAATTCCACATGGCACAATCAAATCACTACCTGCCAATGCTTCGGGCAAACCGCCTTCAACAGTAACCGCCACATCCATTTCTTGCGAACAATTATTGACCGTATCTTGGATGACCAAATTGTACAATCCAGCGCTATTTATTATCGGAGTAAGGGTGTCTGTTCTTGAAATGAATCGCCCATTAATCGTCATCCAATCATAAACAAATTGATTGCCTTGAGACGAACCAGAAGCGTCAATTACAAATCCATTATTGATGTCATCACAGTTCAATTCTATTGGTAATGGAATGATAATTATTGGAGAAACAGTGTCGGCTACAAAAATATTATTCGTCGCTTTACAATTGTTGGTACTATCGACCACTTCCAAAAGATAATTTCCAGGAGCAGAAACTACTGTTTGTAAAACGTTCGTAATCGAATCCGTATTTAAATTCCACTGGTAGCCAATCATATTCCCAGTGGTCGATCCCGTTCCGTCCAACATCACTTCATAGTCATCACATTTCAAATACAAGGTATCTTTTGCGACGAAAGCGGATGGCAAATCACCATTTTGTTCAATCAAAACCGAGTCAATTGCTTCGCATTGATTGAGGGTATTTGTGATGGTTAGAAAATACATTCCATCCGCATTCACTAACGGACTTAGTGTATTCAAATCTTGAATAATTTGACCAGTATCGGTTTGCCATTCAAAATCAAAATCTGAAAGCAAATCAGTTGAACCATTTAATCTGAAAGTATCAATTGTACAATTTAGTTCAAAACCAGTTCCTGCATCAACATCTGGCGTGATTGTATCTCTTACAACAATTGCCAAATCTGTAGCAATACATTTACTTAAATTATCAACTACACTAATTGTATAATTTCCATCTTCTTTTGTTTGAAAAGTTGGATTTGTAGCACCTGAAATTTCCATGCCTAATTCATCGAGCCATTGCCACTCAATCGTTGCGCCCGTGCTTGTATTCATGCCGCCAAGACTCACTTCATCAACTACACAATTTAAAACCTTATCCAAACCAGCATCCGCTATTGGTTGATTTATAAATTCTAAAATATTAACGGAACTGGTTTTTCGACAATTATTATCCAATTGTAAAATTTCCAATGTATAAACACCTGGTTCATCGACTCTTGGGGTCAATGTATTGGCTCCATTCACAATATTCCCACCTGCAGAAAACGTCCAATTAATCGTGGAATTAGGAGGCAAAGGACTCGCTGATCCGTTCAATTGAATAATTGGAAAATCGCAATTTATGGTATCTTGAATACCTGCATTTGCAGTTGGCAAATTGGCATCTTCTGTTACTAAAACGGAATCAATTGAACTGCAACCGTTATCCAAATTTGTAATTTCTAAAAAATAAACCCCATCACAAGCGACTTCAATATCCAATGCATCAATGGGTGTATTGATGCAACCAGTATCTGTTTTCCATTCAATATTTAAATTAGGTGCACCCAAATTTATAATCCCAAAAAGCGTATCTGATGTGGTGATACAATCAATTTGAAAACCTGCTCCTGCATCAATTTTAGGAGTGATTGTATCTTGCGTAACTGAAGCATAACTTGTGTCTCTACAAAAATTGCTTCCATTAATTACTTCCAATGCGAAATCACCAGGTTCGGTTACTATGATGGAAGGGTTGTTTCCTCCGAGTTGTGGAATGTTATTTCTAAACCAAATATGAAGAAAATCTGGGCCGACATCAGTTCCAGTTCCGCTCAATTCAATTGACGTCACCTCACAAGTTAAAGTCGTGTCTTGACCAGCATCAGAATTTGGTTTTACGATATTTTCAAAAATTACGATGGTATCCGTTTTTTCGCAATTATTACTGTCGTCAATAACTTTGAAAACATATTCGCCTGGGGTTCTAACTTCAATCGTAATTGGATTTAGAAGTTGAAAATTATTACTGGACGGTGAATTCCATTCATATCGAATCGCTGGCGAAGAAGTTCCAGTTCCACGAATTTCAATTACACTATCTCGACAATTAAGCGTCTCATCCATGCCCAAAGAGGCCGTTGGTAAATTTTCATCAATCGTTACTTCAACACTATCAATTGCACTACATTTATTTCGAGTATTAAAAACTTCTAAATAGTATTTCCCCTCTTGATTTACAGTGGGTAGTAAAGTTTGATCACAGCAAGTAATACCTGGCCCAGTCCATTGATACGTCATATAATTTTCGGCCGAAGAGCCGCTTGCATCTAAATTATCTGAGACAGTCAAACAGTTTAATTCAAAACCAGTTCCTGCTTCAGCAATAGGAGGAACAATGTCTTGGATGACTCGAATTTGAGCGGAATCTTTACAACCAGTTTCATTATTTAAAACAACTAATTCATAAGTTCCAGGGTTAGAAACTGTAAGCTCATTATTGACCTGCCCAGCGATAATTCCAGTTCCAACTCTTTTCCAAAAATAACTAAAATTCCCTACTGATGAACCTGTGCCATCAATGGTTACATTCATCACATCACAGTTCAAAGTATCAGGCGTTGCGAGTGCAACAGAGGGCAACGTTTTATCCATTTCTACCTCAATCGTTGTTTCATCTGAACAAGAAGTTCCTAAACTATCTTGAGTAACTACCAATCGATAAGTTCCTGAATCTGAGACAATTACAGCTGAAAGTGTTGATGTAGAATTAATCATTCCATCTATGGTAGTCCAATCAAAAGACACTCGTCCATTGGGCGTTGAGCCATTCCCATTAAGAGGAATCTCTGGATCATCACAAGTTATTAAATTGGGAATTCCAATTTGAACTTTCGGTTCGAGTGTACTCAAATTAACTTTTATCAAACTATCACAATTGGCTCGATTGGCAGTGGTCGTAATTTCATAATATCCTTCATCAAATAGCTTTTGTCCAGCGACAAAAATCGTATCACCAATACAAATAATTGGATTTATAGTTGTATCAATATCTTGGAGAACAGTGAGATTCAATTTTACTATACTATCACACAAATTGGTTGTTGGAAAGGTATCCAAGTAAACACCAGTTTGAGTATAAACACTTGTCCCAACACTAAAATTTGTATTAAAACAGATCACCTCATTCAGGTAAGTTGTGTCAGGTAAAATTTCCCTCAAATCCAAAACCACCAAACTATCACAACCTGTTGCCAAGCCAAAAAATACATCATAAAAACCTGCATTAGTAAAAATGCTATCTCCTATTGAGTAGGTCGTTCCAATACAAAATGAATCAATTAGATTGGTCGGAGGAGGCGGTGAATAAATCGTAACCTGTAAACATTGATCTGAGATATCAGCACAAAAATTTGGGTCGGTTAGTTCTATCGAATCTTTCAAATCATCCCACCGATTGATGCCATTTGGTTCGGGCAAACTATCCACATCTATTTCTAAATAAGATAGGCCGCAAATCTCATAAGTACCCGGTGCGAAGGTGCGTAAATCAACAATCGTATCATATTTCACAATCACCGAATCATTTCCAATCAACCACCGAAAATCATGAATTGCTGTGTCTGGTTCATTAACTTGGAGGTTGGGCGTTATCAATAAATCAGGGTCATTT
>CALHBQ010000148.1 GCA_937930815.1 uncultured Saprospiraceae bacterium
GAAATTTGCTTTACCAATTTTTTTAGCCCATTTCTTTCTGTACTTTTTTGTAAAATACTCAAAGCTAACAACCGTGCCATGCAAAACTCCAAACATGATAAACGTCCAACTTGCTCCATGCCAAAGCCCAAGAATTAAAAAAGTAGCAATCAAACCATACAAAATGCCATATCTACCCCATGTCGGCTTGGCTTTCACGATTGTGCCAAACAGATAATCATTGACCCAAGTGGAAAGACTAATATGCCATTTCCGCCATAACTCAGTCATCGAGGAAGCACTAAATGGTAGATTGAAATTGTCCATTAATTTTATGCCCAAAATTCTTGAAGCTCCAATTGCGATATGTGAGTATCCGGAAAAATCACAGTACAACTGAAAAGAAAAAAGGAGTGTTCCGAATATTAAAGTGATTCCTTGATAGTCGGTCGGTTGATTGTAAATCATATCAACCATTATCGCTACATTATCAGCTATTACCAATTTCTTGAAAAAGCCCCAAAGCATTTGCTTCAATCCAGGAATTACCCTTTCGTACACAAAATCATTCTCGCCTTTTAATTCAGGAAGCAGATTTTCTGCTCTTTCGATTGGCCCAGCTACTAACTGCGGAAAGTAGGTAACAAAAAGCGCGAAGTGCCCTAAATGTGGTTCTGGTTTAACTTTTCCGTTATAAACATCAATACTGTAAGAGAGTGTTTGAAAAGTATAAAAAGAGATACCCATTGGCAGCAAAAGGCTCATAACAGGCTTTGAGAAATAGATACCAAGTGTGCCAAATAACACTTCTAAATTGTCAATGAAAAAATTGAAATATTTAAAAGCGAATAGGATTCCAAGGTTTGCAAAAATGGAAACCATCAACCATGGTTTTCTATCTTTTTTGTGTTCAAGTTTCCCCATTTTATTGGAAACAAAGAAGTCAACTAAAGTAGAAATAATGATGAGGATGATATACTCCACCTTCCAAGCCATATAGAAATAATAACTTGCTGAGAGGAGCAATATCCAACGGTACTTGTAGGGTAGCAAAAAATAAGCTGCTACCACAAGCGGAAAGAAAATGAAAAATTCTAAAGAGTTAAAAATCATCTAGTAAAACTCTAACTCTTTTTAAAGTAGAAATTTCCTTGTGATAAATCCTTCTGCTCTTTCCACTCCTGCGATTCGTCCATAGTATCTCGTCGTTTCGTCCAAATATTTATACCACTCTTCCCCTGCTCTTGACCATTGACCTTCAAAGCATTTTAGGGCGTCTATCTTTTGATCCCATGTGTCTGTAATGTCAACAAACATGTTGGGACAATAGAAATGTCTTAAGTAATGATTGATTTGTCCCATGATTACTCGGGGCACTCTTTTACTCGCTGCCATGACCATTCTTGCGACCATCTCATGATCATGGTGTTGATCATTGTCCCATGGGCAAAGGAGTGTATCGGCTTTCATTTTATCAATTCGCTGCAAAATTTCAACTACCGTACTATCTCTATATTGCAAATCCATTGCAGGCAAGCCGAGATTCTCGACTGTATAACCTAACAACTCAGCTGCTTTATTTTCTTCTGCTAATGCCTCTTCCTTCGTTCTCATTCTCTTCCCATCTGGGCTCGTCCATACACCATCTGTCAAAGTCAAAACATGAACTGGGTATCCTTTTGCCAACCATTGGGCGACCGCTCCACCAGCCATCAATTCGAGGTCATCTGGGTGGGCGATTACTGCTAATATTCTCATTAATATTTATTTAAGCTCGGAGACCTGCAACCAAAAAATACTCAGAATAGAGTCCATCAATATCTTCTGGTGCCAAATCCGTTGAAAAAAAGATTCTTGGATTTGCTAATGGTTTAACTATCCAATCTTTTTGTCGAAGAGATTTTTTAATAAATCGACCATCCATGAAAATTGCCTTTGCATCATATTTAGAACTTAAAAAAGTACTAACCTGATTGGCTTGCGTTGAAAAGAAGGCCTTATTATTTATATAGTAAAATTGTAATTGTACCTCACCTTCAATTATCTGTTTATTGAAAATACAAAAACAACTTTCTTTTCCTTTTTCTAATAGTAAAAAATTGGCTTCGTGATTGAGGTGAGCTTCCATTTTTTCACAATCTTCAATTCCAATCTTTTCACTTAAGACTTTTACATCTGTTGTAAATTGAATTTCCTTATTGAGCTTTTCATTCTTATTAGGAATATAAAGCAAATGGTTGTCAAGGTTTGGATACCCAAATAATCGGTTAAAAATAGCGTGGGTAATTTTTCTGGGTGTAAAAATCGTAACCGTTAGATTTTTTTGTTTTGTAATTTTTTCAATCAACATTAGACTATACTTTCGGTAATCTTTTTTGACGACCCAAGTAGAGCAATTACAAAACCGATGCGTTTTTCCATTAATGGTTCTTGTTGAATAAACACAGCCTATAAATCCAACTATCTCATTCTCCACTTCAAGAACATATCCTCTATCATCTTTTCCAGCCCATTTGTGATTGAACAATGGTTCAAAGCGTTTTTCCGTTTTGGCAAAAGAATCTTTATCATATTCAAATGCCTCAATAATTACAGGAATTATTTGTTTAAAATCTTTTTTTCTTGCTTTCCTTACTCTCATTAATTCTTGTAATTCAAACTAATATCACGCAACCCTTCTTCTAACGTAAAAGCAGGAGTCCAGCCAAGCACATCCTTTATTTTTGAAATATCCGCGACGGTGTCCATGACCTCGTTTTTCCGTTCCATATTTTTTGAAACAACTGGTTTATCTGTTTTAAAAACCTTCTTAATTGTTTCTGCTACTTCGCCTACACTGTGCGAACTTCCAGAAGCCAAGTTGAATGGCTCAAAATATCCTTCCGCTGAATTCGTACTTTGATATTCTAAACTCTTGACCAATGCACTTACCACATCTTTCACATAAATATAATCTCTTTTGGGATGTAGTGTGAATACTTCGAGTTTGTCGTATTGAGATTCTATCGCCTGATTTATCAAAGAAGGAACAAGAAATTTTTCACTCTGTCCAAAACCAAAAATATTGAACGGCCGAAAAGAACAGATTTTCATCTGAAAATTGGTGGCGTAAAATTCACAAAGTTGTTCCGCCATACATTTTGATAGCATGTATGGATTGTTGGGTTTTAGTTTATCCGTTTCCTTTATCGGCAATGAATCAGGACGGCCATATAAGTAGGAACTAATCAAAGTGAAAGACGCTTTCTTTTTCTTACAAAACTCCAAAACATTGGTAGTACCTAAAACATTTGCACTGATAAACTCCTCAGGAAAATCCCAACTCCTCGGCACAAAGGTCTGAGCCGCTAAATGGAACACATGGTCAATCTCTTCATTTTCAAATTTCTCAAAAGTAGAACGAGCAGAGATATCTCCATCTTTAGTACTTAAGCCGGTTAAATCTGAATATCCTTTTTCGTTCAAGGATTTCACCAAATGTGATCCCAAAAAACCGGTATCTCCTGTGATAAGAATCTTCAATTATATAAATCTTTCTGGTTCTTTTTCAAACACCTCTATCGCAGTCATGTAATCATCAGGTCTTCCGATGTCCAGCCAATAACCTTTATATTGTCTAACCATAGCTGGGTTTTTATCTTTCAAAAGCGCCAGCATTAAATGGTCAAATCCAAAAGATGTGTTGTGTGGAATATATTTCAGGATGGCTTTATTTGCCATGTAAACCCCCATACTTACTTCAAACGAAGTAATTGGTTTTTCTTTAAAACCTGTTAAATATTCCGCTTCATTTTTTTCTAAAACGCCATATAAATTCACATGTTCTCTATAATGAGATGAGATGGTGAATACACTTTTAGAGTTTACGTGTTGACTATAAAACTGACCATAATCCAAATCGGATAATACATCGCCATTCATAATTAAAAAATCATTGGGCAAATCATCTATCAACGTCAAAGGGCCCATTGTACTTAATGGTTTTGATTCCATCGAATAGTCAATTTTGATATTCCATTTGGATCCATCTCCAAAAAAAGCTTTGATAATATCAGCTTGATGATTGACAGCCAAAGTCAAATGATCAAATCCATGTTTTGATAATTGCCTCACGACAACTTCTAAAATTGGATACTCCCCAATCGGCATTAAGGGTTTTGGTAAAACGACAGTGTATGGTCTGAGTCGAGTTCCTTTTCCACCACAAAGTATAATTGCTCTTTTAGACATTTTTTTAAATTATTGGTCTATAAAATTTCTTGAGTGAACCGTTCAAATTGAGTTTTGGCTTGAAAATTCTGTTCCCAAAATTGTCGAACCTTTTGTCTAAATTCTGGGGTATTTTTTTCAGAGGTTTTAAAGGCATCAACCAGTTTTGCTACTTCCTTTGGGTCAAAATCTGGTGGAAGCACTATACCATTCCCTTCAGCGACTTCCCGATTACCACCAACATCTGTTGCAATAACTGGAATTCCAAAACTTAATGCTTCCTGTAAAGTGACAGGTAATCCTTCAATGTTCGAAACATTGATTGCAAAATTGATTGGCGTGGTCAGGAAGAAATTTATATAATCTTCAAACTTTTCTATCCGACCATTCAATTGCACTTCTATATTCGGTGGTAATTCTTTAGCTAACTTTTTCAGGTCTTCCATATCCGTTTTGCCTGTAAGGCCAAAATGAACCCATTTGATTGAGGATTGGCAGTTTTTCAATATTTCGAATACGAGATGTAACCGTTTTTCTGGAATATTTTTAGCACTTGAAAAAATGGTCAGCGGAGCTGATTCATCAAAAGGATTTAATCCTTTGCTATTGGTTCCTAAATAATTGAGTTGAATTTTTTCGGGATAAATATCCTTAGCTTTTACGTAATCTACAGCCTTTTTTGAATTTGGGAAAACCTTATTTGCTTGCTGATAAATATATTTCCGAAAAGGCATATAATTTCCCTCTCTTCTAAAATCATATATATCGAATCCAAGAATTCTAAATGAGAAATTATCTATCTCCCCTTTGTCTTTTAAAAGGGCAAGCGCCGTAGCCCAAGTATCCATCCAAAAGGAGTAGAATATTTCTTGTGAGTAGGCTGTTCTATCCAAGGTCTTCAAATGTTCTTTTATAAACTCTCCATCTTCTAATCCCTCTACCAATTTATGGTTCCAAGATTTCAAATTTTTTAAAAAGAAAACCTTTTTATCAGTATGAAAAAATTCGATTAATAATATTTTGCTAATCAAAAAAATATTAGAAAACCAAAGTTTTTTGTTGAGGGTACCGCTGTAGATTGGTTTATCAGAAATCAAATTTATTTTGGAAGGATAGTTCCTAAGTTTTCCATTTCCTTTTTTGCCAGGAATAAGATAAACATCAAATTCATCTTTTGTCCAAAAAGGTAATTCGTTCCCAATAAAATCCTCTCCTGCGTGGTAAGGGAAGGCTTTTGTAAAAATATGGATTAATTTTTTGCTCACTGTTGTTGCCAACTCAAAACTCTAATTATCGCTTCGCTGCCTCCGAACGCTCTTTTTCTTTTTGATTAAGAAGTTTTCCAAACAAGCCTTCCAACTTCAAAAGTCTATTATTCAAATCATCTTTCTCAGCTTGTAAGGCCGCAACATTACTTTCCAGTGTTCCAATGATTTCGTTCTTTTGTTCCAGCTCACGGGTCAATTTTTCCAACTCTTTCAACGCGGCCAAATTAACGCCATCAATATCCGTAGTAGTTATTGTTTTATCATCTGAACCCAATTTGAATGATTTATAAAAATCTTGCGCCATGGGTCCCATATGTCTAATTGAATCTGCTTGAGACTTATAATTCCACGTGGTTACCTCCAAATTTCTTATCTCATCTAAAATCTTCTTACCATCAACTTTCTTAAAATTTTCCTTCTTATTTTTATCAGATAAAGTACTCCATGAACCCGCACCAGGTTCCAAAATCACACCCGTTGTCATCATCGTATCTGTGTAAAATTCAAAGCCACCTGAAGATCTTACCACGAATTGATTTTCGCCTGTACTTTCTACCCATCCAAATGGATTGGAAGAATCAACATACATAAAAGTACCTTTATGATTCACTCTTGCTCTCCAACCAGTAGCAAAAGAAAAGTCTGCATTTGCCTCAGATTCATATCCCATCGCGATTGATGCTTTTCCTTTTGATTTTGTGTGATATCCAAATGACATAGAAGTAGTATCGGTAGCGACTGTACCCCTTCCTATCGCTACACTCGCAAATCCTTCAGAAGTAGCAACAGAGCCAGCTGCAAATGATGCGTCTCCTAAGGCTTTTGAATTCCACCCAAATGCTGTTGAGGCTTCTCCTTCAGCAACATTTCCTTCACCAAAAGAAAAAGAGTAATCTCCTTTTGCAATAGAATTATAACCTCCTGAAAAAGTATATTTTCCAATAAATTCATCAGCCCACTGATTGCTCGTTACATACCCTGCTCTAAAAGCAGATTTACCTGGATACCACATCATTTGTGAACCAGGTGCGTTATTGGGAATTGAACCGTTAGGATCTCCAGTAAATAAAAAGCCGTTGTTTGAATTTACATGAAAGCCTGTTTGTGGATTATTGGTTCCAAATCCTAATTTTCCATCACTGGTAATCCTCATTCTCTCTTGATCATTTGTTTTGAAAACAAGATCTTTTGAGTTGGTTGTTCCAATAAAATTGGTATTTGCATCTATGTCATTGTTGCCATTCATTTTCCAAACATTCTTTGCTACAGCAACTGAGTCCGCATAGTTTGCAGTATTTGAGTTTTGTGCATAATTTACACTATCAACATTTGAGGTTTGCCAAACAGCGCCATTCCAAACCAATGATTGGTTTTCTTGAAGATTGGATGTATTGACATCTTTCAAGTCTTTTATAGAGAACTCTCCGCCACTTTCCATTGCATAATATGCATACGGTACTGCCATGATTTGATTGTCTTCAAAAACATATGGCCCTAACCCATCACCTACTTTATCAATTTCTACTGTCAAAAAATGAGTGCTTGCCCCCCAATCTATCTTTGATAATTCCTGATTTGCACTTCCACCTGTTACTGCACCATGACCAACGGTCAATGCTACATAACCCTTACTATCAGTTGAGATATTGTGACGCTCTTCATACAGCGCGGTTCCTTGCGCTCCATCAGACGTAATTTTTAGTGTAATATTAACTTCTGCATCAAGAATTGGATTTTTATCTAAATCTCTTAAGATTGCTTGATATGAAAATCCATCTGCTGGTGATTGTGCAAGTACCTCCTGAGCAAAGCCTACTAAAAAAATTCCTATTATGTATATTATCTTTTTCATTGAATTATTTGATTTTTAAGTGTTCGACCTTTGATTCGAGCAATGAAATTTTATCTGAAATGTTTTCAAATTCTTTTTTAAGATTAACCACGCTACCTCTCGCTTTATCGATTTTTTTATGCTCCATTTCAAGCCGTTCTAATCGCTTAGCAACTCCTTTTATACCAGCCATAACTATCCCATCAAAATCGCCTGTGGTAATTCGCTTTTCAGTTTTTCCCAATTCAAAGGCTCTATAAAAGTCCTGAGCAGTTGGGCCCATATGTTCATTTGATGAATCTTGAGATTTATAGTTCCATCTATAAACAGGTATTGATTGTATTTTTGATAGTACAGTTTCTGATTCAACCAAGTTGAAATTTATTTTTTTTGATTTATCGGAAACACTCGTCCAAGCACCTGCTCCTGGCAATAAATTTACACCTGATTGTGAATTCGAATCACTGAAAAAGTAAGTACCTCCAATCGCTCTGACTACAAGTTGATTGGGTGTTACGATTTCTTTATGCTGATTTTTTGTAGAAGCATCCATGAAAATAAAGTTTCCAAACTGCCTATTAGCTCTCGCATAATATCCAATTGCCATCGTATTACCTGAAAGCCTTGTATTGACATAAATCCCATAACCTAAGGCATACGAAACTTGGCATCTACAATAATTACCATACCCCATTGAAACTGCTGTTGAAAATCTACTGGTTGTTGAATTATACCCAAAATTCATTTGCCTTAATCGATCTGCATGATTTCCAACCCCCAAAACAACAGAAGAATTTGCTTTTGGAGCTGTCTTGTCGCGCCAGTCAGCAATATTGTCTTTTCCAAAAACAGTGTGATAAAATCCAACACCTCGACAATTATCTCCCCATGAAATAGACCCCTTACCTGAGAAAGAGTTTTTCCCACCTCCAAAAGAGTCAAAAGCCAATAAAGAATCAACTATCGTTGGGTCATCATATAAACCTATTCTAAGATTATGATGAGCTCCATCATAGAAAAAATAATTTCCAAGTCGTTCTGTGTAGGTTATCGATGAATCAATTGGAGCAGTCAGTAAAAATGCATCATTTATACTGAAAGAAGAATTTTGTCTTAATCCGTGAAATTCAGTGTTACCATTCGCTTTGAATCTTAATCGTTCCGTATTATTTGTTTTGAAAACCAAATCATCTGACTGATTGGTTCCGACAACTATTTCTTCGACATTACCTAATGACCCAGCAGCACCTTTTACAAACAGAGCAGTATCTGCATAAGTAACTCTTCCAGAGTGATTACTCCAATTAACTGATTCAGGTTTTCCCAATGTCCATTTTCCACCTTTCCACATTATTGTTTGTCCATACTGCGGCGTTTGACCTTTGAGGTCATCCAAATTTGAAAAAGAAGCATTCCCCTTATTTTCAGCATAAAACGCGTAAGGAACTCCATATAAAAAAGAGGTACCG
Organism: uncultured Saprospiraceae bacterium; assembly: GCA_937930815.1. Classification (GTDB taxonomy): domain Bacteria; phylum Bacteroidota; class Bacteroidia; order Chitinophagales; family Saprospiraceae; genus JAGQWW01. The sequence goes on from CALHBQ010000148.1 coordinate 8,757, forward strand.
ACTTCAAAGTAATTTCCATTTTTATCAATATCAGCTTCTACCTTTAGCGTAATTTTTAATTTCGCCCAATCTAAATCATTGAATGAATTGATGGTTCCATTACCTGTATTCACTCCTTTTCCAATCAACAAATTAAATAAGCCAAGTTCGTTGGTGCTGAGCGTATGGATTTCTTCATAATCTAATAGCCCATCAGAAAGGAATGATAATCTGACATCTATTTCCTGATTGGAAATTGGTCCATTATCTTCCTCAATAATTGCCTGAAGCGGAATTGCTTCAATCTGAGCATTGATATCGTTTAATAAAAACCAGCACCCTAAAATCATTAAAATTAATCTCTTCATTTTATTGTTTTTCAAAAATGATGGACTTTAAAAGACCAAGATTAGGGTTAGTAATTGATACAAAATAAGTTCCCGATTGAAGAAAAGCTAAATCAAGCGTCAAAGAAAATTCTTCATTTATACTTTTAGAAATAGATTTTGTAATAAATGTTTTTCCTAAAACATCAACAATCGCAAAGTTCATTTCATCAAATTCATTTGCACTTCCTGAAATCTGAATGTATTCAGATGTTGGATTAGGGAATAATCGAACATCTATATTTTGGAAGGAAGGTCTTTCAAAAAGACTTGAGTAAAACTTATCATTAGGCTGTTGAAACCCTTGAGTAACTAATAAATCACCTGAAATTTGAGTTTGAATTGCCGTCTCTCCAATACTTACATATACGCTTCTACCTTGTTGGTCTTGATTTGAAATTCCAAAGTTTCCGATCAGACTTTGTCCCAAAACAGGAACAATTCCTGATAGACAGACGAGCGCCATCAGTAACAAGAATTTATTAAACCGTTTCAATATCTTCATATTTATAAATATTTTTAATTGCTCCTTTTTCTAATTCTACAATTCTATCACAATATTTGAGCGTGGAGATTCTATGTGCAATAACGATAAGTGTTAAACTGTTTTCCTCTCTCAGTACTCGTATCGTTTCTGTAATTTCTTTTTCAGTTTCATTATCGAGTGCAGAAGTTGCTTCATCAAAAACTAAAATTTCAGCTCCTGTATAAAGCGCTCTTGCTATTCCAATTCTTTGTCGCTGACCTCCCGATAATTGAGAACCTCGTTCTCCGATTCTCGTATCTAACCCGTTCTCCAACTTTTCTACAATACTGGTTAAACTTGATCGCTCTATTACTTTATTTACAAGCGCTCGGTCTATTGATTCTTTTGAGAAACCAAAAGCGACGTTTTCAGCAATTGTCCCGTCAAGGATATAAACATCTTGCTGAACATAACCGATTTTGTTTCTCCATGCAATGATATTCTCTTCACTAAGAGGAATTCCATCAATAAGAATGCTCCCCTTACTTTCAATCAAAAACCTTAAAAGCAATTGAGCAAGGGTCGATTTTCCAGCGCCCGATTTTCCTATCAATCCAATAAACTCTCCTTTAGAAATTTCGAGATTAAATGAATCTAAAATCAATTCTGAACTACCTTCATAATTAAAAGAAACATTATCAAATAATATTTCTTTTTCAAAATCTAAGGCACCAATTTCAGCTTCTTCATACGGCTGTTCTGGCTTATTTTTAACGATGTCAAGTGTATACTGCACACCCTTCATACTCATCAAGGCAAACAGGATCTTATTAATAGAAGGCATCACTCGGTAGGCGGCTAAACCAAAAGCACCTAAAAGGGCAATAATTTCTGCTTTCGAGTCCAGATAATTAAGACCATACAAAAGTATTGCTACCAAACCAATGATCATAGTCGTTTCAATCACTTTGTTGGTTGACGACTTAAAAGTGAAGATCATTGTCTGGACGGATGCCATTTTTTTTGTGAATTGGCTATACTCATTAAAAAAATAACCTGTCTTATTGTTGATTTGACTATCAACATATCCAAAAATTGATTGGTAAAGGGACTTGTTAAGCTCAAGATTTAAATCATGTTTCTTTCCTTCATATTTTTGAATGGTGTTTTTCACACTCGAATAAAATATGAAAAATGTGGGCGCTATTAATACAAGTAGTAGTAGTAACAACTTTACATCAAATAATAAAATAGAGGTGAAAATGATTAGTAAAACGACAACCTCACTTATCAAGATAAACAATTGTAAAACCATTTGACTTACAAAGATCATCGGTACAGTATTGATATTTCTTACAATTTCGGTTGAATTGGTTTTCTTTAAAAATATATACCCTTTGCCGTAATAATATTTTTGCAAGTCTGTACAGATGCGTCTATAAAGTGCAAATGAAAACCTACAATTATAATATTGAATAAAAAGACTAAAAATATTTTTTACTAAAATTAATAAAATTACGAAACCACAAATGAAGAATATGAAACTGTTTTCAGAAGTAAATTCAAAATAGTCGTAAACATTTTTTAAATAATAGCTGTTTTCAACTGCATTTTCTTGCAAAATCACAGATAACAGCGGCAGTATCGCAGCTAAGCCCAATAAGTCGAATACGGCATTGAGATTTAGAAATAAAATAACTCCTAAGCCTTTCAGTCTAAATTCTTTAGGCAGGATCTCATAGACCTTTTGTACAGAGTTAATTATTACATTTTGACTCATAGGGGTTGGCGCGCGCCTAAATATTTTCTTTTTGCGATTCGAAATACTTCAAAAGTACTTTGGAAATAATTTGAGTTCCATTTTTACTCCAATGACCATTACATTCAAAAAAGTAAGATTTCAGATTTTCATCAGTCAATTTTGGTTCTAAATAAACGAATGAAACATTCTCTAATTTTTGATTCTCTATATGATTTTGAATGTAGGTTATATAATTTGGAATAACCCCCGCTCGATGCCATGATAAAGATTGGAAATTAGGAACTGTGCAAAAAGTAACTTTCTTACCATTCGCAGTTTCAATAATTTTATCCATTGAAAAAATAAGGTTCTCCAATTGTTCTTTTTCAAAAGGCTTAAACTTTTCAGATTTCCATAGATACGCCTCTAAATCGCCTCTACTTGAATAATCTAACATGGAATAAAACCATGAAAGAGAAGTTTTAAACTTTTCCTTTTTTTCGTCTTTAGTAGGGTTCAATTTATATGAAGATGATGCTAAATCAGCTTCCTGATATTTAAGTTTGTAATTAGGATATGTTCCTTCCCAAAATGGTCGATATCGGTTTTTACCTTTCCAATGTTCGATATCATTGTCTGTAAATTCATTGGGAAAACTAAGGCCAACGAAAACTTCAGAATGATCAAATTGAGCGCCTAATTTTTTATACAACAAATAATATTGAACTGGACCAAAGTGACCACCCGTTGCGAAATTTAGAAATTCTTTGTTTGTAGCTTTTTCCAATAGATTGGTCAACCTGAAAGTCGTATCTAATCCAAATCCTTCAAAGTAAGAATCGCCTACTACAAACACTCTTTCTTTATTGGAAGATTTATCTCTATCAAAGTCGCGTGCACCATAAGAGTTACTGAAATAGTCTGCCCTAAAACAAGCACTTTGAAAAACACGATGCGTATTCTTAGGATGCCAAACACCAAAGGTCTCATCTATGTCTGCGTGAAAATTTGGTTTGAAAGCTTCTGAAATTTGATAACTTGGTGGGTTACCTCCTCTGTATTTCACAGATAGGAAACCTACAATTTCTAATGCGACTATTGTGAACAATAAAAACAAAAAGACATTTTTTATAAAAAATAAGATTGGGGAGTTTTTAAGCACTTTATTGTTTGAGCTTAAAATTGAAAGTAAATAAATTCCCCTGTTGTTTGAGGACTAAAGTATCCAATCATAAAAACAACACTCGTATAAATTGACCATCGTAATGGTCTCCACGTGATTTTTTTCAGTGAATATGTTTCATTATTTCTTAGAAGCCATTCAGCAATCAAAAAGAGAAAAATTAATGGCAAGAAACCTTTGAATGAGGGAGGAAAAATAAACAAAGACATAGAGAATAAAATTCCCAAGTAATCAAACGCTTCGAAGATACTCTGCGCTCTAAAAAAAATCCAAGCTAGTGTTGTAAGTAAAAAAGTAAAAGAGATTTGTAGAAACTCCTTTACAGATGGCAAATATTTTGATCCCGCTACTGTATTAAGATACTTTCTATTTTGGCCAGACAACATCAATGGAAGAAAAAGCAAACCGTTAAAAAAACCCCAAAAAATAAATGTCCAGTTCGCTCCGTGCCAAAAACCACTTACCACAAAAATTATCATTGTATTACAAAACGTTTTCCACTTACCACCTTTGGAGCCACCCAGAGGGATATAAAGATAGTCTCTAAACCACGTGGATAATGAAATATGCCACCTCCGCCAGAACTCTGCAATATCCCTAGAAAAGTATGGAAACCTAAAATTGGTCATCAATTTAAACCCGAATAGCTTCGCAGTTCCAATTGCAATATCAGAGTAACCAGAAAAATCACAATATATTTGAAATGAAAAGTAAAATGCTCCTAAAAATAACTCTGATCCCGTAAGACTCTCATAATTAAGAAAAATGTCATTTACGTAGATTGCACAATTATCAGCGATCACAACTTTTTTGAATAAACCCCATAAAATTTGACGTAATCCTGCTCTTGCCATTAGCAAATTAAACTCTCTTTTCTTTAAAAACTGCGGAAGAAGATTATTCGCTCTTTCGATAGGACCAGCCACTAATTGAGGAAAAAAGCTTACAAATGCAAAAAAGGAGATGACATCCTCAGAAGGTTTTAATTTTCCTCGAAATATATCAATAGAATAGCTTAATGTTTGAAAAGTATAAAAACTTATACCCACAGGAAGAATCAAACTTATGGTTCTCGTGCCTATTTCTATTCCTAAGTTTGACCATGCCTGAATCCATGAATCAATGAAGAAATTATAATATTTAAAAACAAACAGTAACCCTAAATTGACAAACAAGCTGATTCCCAAAAAGACCTTTTTGCGGCTTTGGCTATCAGCTTTATAAATCTGTTGTCCAATTATATAATCAACACAAGAACTCAGAACAATTAAGGAAAGAAATCGCCAATCCCACCAACCATAAAAGATATAGCTAACAACTAATAAAAATAGGTTTTGAAGTTTTAGTTTATGATTAATTGCCCAATAGACACAAAAAACCAAAGGCAAAAACAGCGCATATTCTAAGGAATTAAATAGCACCTACTTAACCGAAAATTTTGATTGAATAATAGATGGTTCTAAAATTGAAATAAGTTTTTCACTCACAACCTTTGCTATCTGTCCCATCCCAATATCATTGGGGTGCAAGGCGTCCATTGAGATATTATCAGAGTGATTACAAATCTGTTCTTTTTCGATATAGAAAAGCGATTTGTCCCCCTTCTCAACTAATTCAGAATATAATGCTTTTAACTTTTTACTTTTCCGGATAGACAGTTGATTACTTTTTTCATCAATCAATTCAGATGCTACAAATGGAATATCTAAAAAGATTATCGGAACTCCTGGTTGATTTGTTCGAATGGTTTGAACAAATCGCTTACCTTTTTCAAGAATTAGGTTTTCATCAATATTTCCCAATGGTTCAATCAGAATCGCGCTTGCATCCAAATTTGAAATGAAATCAGCAAACACTGGTTCAAATTTTCCTTCACCTGAGAATCCTAAATTGAAAATTTCTCTATTTAATTTTCTGCCAACAATATTTGGGAATGCTAATCCAGGTCTGGATGCACATGCACCATGAGTCATGCTTGTTCCGTAAAAGATAATAGGTCTTTCAGCATCTTTTGTTTTAAGTACATCAAAACTACTTTCAAGTTTTACCCCTAATTTAAACTCCGAAATATCACTAAATAATGGTAGGAAAACCTTGAATTCCTTTTCAAAGTTTCCTAAGTTTTCTAAAACTGATTTTCCAAAATTTTCACCAACGATTGGCTTACCAATTCCAGCATGTCTCCATTCAGAATCCTTTTTAATATAATAGTCTAAACCTCGTACCGCAACATCTGTCATGTGCGGAAATGGATTACTGTTTTGGACTTTCCAATAAAACTCAATTACATCTGAATTTGTAGAAAATTCTAATGAAAGCCCAGTTGTATGATTTGAATAAGTTTGAAGTTTCGGAGTTAGTGTTTTGAATCGTACTTCATCGATTCTTTTTAAAGGAAATCCTCTTTGTTCAGAAAAATTATTTCCAATAAACGACAACTGATCTTGATCGTAATATTGCAAGGAATTATCCTCTTGGTAAGAGTTATTTGCAGAACCTCCAAAACAGCCAATAGAAAGGAAAGAAAGAATGATTAATAAATTATTTAACTTATAAAACGGCTTCGCCGATGAAAGGTCTACTCCTTTCATATTAATCGTAGATAGGATATTTAAAAATCTCAATTTAAGTTAGAATGTTTCCTTTTCTGAATCTGGAAAAAGGAATTCAAATGCAAAAACACAATAATGAGTAACAAAACTACTCATTTTTTTAAATTTCAAATGTAAATAAGGAATTTTTAATGGTTCGATTTCTGTTGATGATATTAATTCTTTTTATTCTCCTCACGTTGAAGAGCGTCGCGAACTAATTTCCTAAGAATCAAAAACATTACACCAATTCCAGCGCCAAGGACGATACCCATAATTATTCCCATCAACAACGATTTTTTACCTGGGAAAATAGGCGTTTGGGGAGGATCAATAATTTGAACATAGGGTGTTCTTCTCCTCAAAGCGAAGTCTGCTTTTTCTAAATTTCTAATGACCTCAATATAATGAGCTTCAAGAACCATTTTTTGCCTTCTAAGTCGGGTTCTTTTCAATTCACCTTTTACTGTCACTAAATTTCGATGAGTATCCTCAAAATCAGCCAATTGGAATTCGGCAAAAATCAGTGCGCCTTCTATTGAATCTCTTTTAGTTTTTAAAATATCGAAAATTTTCTTTTGTTTTTCAACAGCTTTATCGACGTAATACTTACTCAATTGCTCATAAAATGTCTCTAACATTTTGATGGTCAAATTTTCTGAATAAGTTGTAACTGAGATTTTCATTATTCCAGATTCTTCATCCATGTTACTGGCAATCATGGGTTTTAATCCGAGAGCAGCGTTCCCTGCCACTTTGTTATAAAGAATAACTACCATCCTTTTTTCCTGCAGATCGAAGCTATCTATTTTCGAATGACTAAAGTAAAAACTGTCTAACTCAGTCAGATTTCCTCCTCGTTTTGATTCTTCAAGAATCTCATGAAAACCATACTCTCGAATAATATGATTTGCGAAATAATCTTCCTTCCCATTGGCTGAAGTTTTTCTAAAAAGGGTACTCTCAACAATTCTTCTTGATTCAAATAATTGAAGAACTTTAGCTAGACTACCTTTAGATTTTTTACCCCGTCCTCCCAGTCCAACTGCACCCAATAAATCACCAATACCAGTTATGGCTGAATCTTCATCATCATTAAGCATAAAGGTTGAGTTAGCCGAATATTTTGGAATATCCGAATAAGCATCATAAGCAAAGTATGCTAATGGAGGAATAATAAATAAAAAAACGATGTACCAATGAGAACGTACCTCATTGAAATAGTCAATAATTACTTTAATTATTTCCCCTAAGGAAAGTTCTTGAAATTGCTCAGTCTTATTAACTCCCTCCTCCATTTTAATCTAATCTTTGAATTAACAATATTAAAGTAAGCAGTGAGGTAACTTGGGTCATTGTTTTACCGAAAACATTTTCCCAGTCGGTTTCTTTCTTCTTCTTCTCCTTCTTTTCAACATCCTTTCTAGGCTTAGCACCAACTGTAATAATCGAACCTGGTCTTACTCGTGGAGTAATTTTTATTGGGCCAAATGCTAATGTTTTCTTTAATTCACCATTTGGATGTTCAATAGTAATGGTCTTTTTTGCTCCTTTATCACTAATTCCTCCTGCATGTTTCCGAATATAATGCATCGCTCGTTTACCAGATGAATAAGGAACATTGATTTTGTTTCCGTTATTAACAACCTTATCAGGGTAGTACTCTTTCGCATTCGTTGCTCCACTAATCGATACCAAATCTCTTACCTTTGGAACTCTCAAAACATCTCCATCTTTCAATAAAATATTCCAATCAGATTTTTCTCTATTTAGTGCTTCCTTTAATTGGATAACTACAAATCCAACGCCTTCTTGTGGCCTATATAAAGTAGCTCCTTCTGGAAACGAAAAATCAGTAAGACCACCTGATCTTTTTACTAAACTCGATAAAGGTTCATTCTCGTCAAGAATAGCATATGATCCTGGGTAAAATACTTCACCTTCAATTCTAACAAACTTTTGGAATTCAAAATCAGGTACATTTCTAATTACAACTTGATCATATGGCTGCAATTCAAACCCTTCCAAACCTGGAGTTACTACATTAAGATCTTCGTCTATTTCTAACTCTTCGTATTTTGTTTTAGTAGGCTTATTTTCTTTAAACTCAATTCTAAAAATATCTACTTTATTTTTTGCTGCTTCCATTTTTAAACCACCAGCCATCATTATCATATCACTTAATTTAAGTGATTCATCAAATTTGAATTTACCTGGATTTCTAACGGAACCAGAAATGGAAACTGAGGCATCATCAATGTATGTTAGTTTGGAATAAACCTTGACTCGATCCAATGGATTCAATTTTACATCGTTTACACTCCCCGGATTTGCTTTTGCTTTATCAAGATTTACTCTTAGATATTCTATTGCTTTAAGGTTTTCAGGATCTGTCCTTTCAATGTATGCAAAGTCTGTTGCATCAGGTTTTAGCCCCTTGGAAAGGAAAATCAAATCACTTACTCGAATACCATTTACAAATTCATAAGTATCTGGCCTTCTAACTGCGCCTTCAATACTTACATTAAACACATCTGTAAAACTCTCATTATCGAAAATAGTCAATTGATCATAGGGCTCAAGCTTAATATTATCAATTGATTCAGGATTTGCCAATGCTTCAGAAATATTCACTCTTAGGTAATCCTTAACTTCCAAGTTAGATGGGTCCATCCTTTTGATGTACCCAAATTTTGTTGCGTTTGGCTCCAAGCCTCCTCCCAATAAAACCAAATCTCTAATCCTCAAATTATCATCCGAATCATATGGAAATGTTCCTGGTTCTTTCACGAATCCGCCAACAGATATACTATATTTTTCTACAAAGTCTTCTTGTGAATAGACAATTAATCTATCTTTATTCTTGAGCTTTAAATTTTCTTGTGCGCCAGTATTTTCTAAAATCTTTCCTAATTCAATAATTACATATTGTACAGTTCCATCAAGATTGTAACGTTGCAAATAAGCAATGTCATTTCTCGCTTCTTCTTTTAAAACTGCCTTTTTCAAAAGATCGGAAATTCTTATTCCATCGAAGTAAGCATATGAACCAGGGAACTCTACCGTACCAGAAATATTGACTTGATTCTGAACCCCCTTATTAATAGTATTTATCGTAATGACATCACTGGTTTTTAATTCAAAATCTGTATTCCTTTCTTGTAATTCATCCAATGAAGCATCCAAAATGATTTCTTCGTTATTTGCAATTCGCTTTATTTGAATATTCCCACGTAGTGCATCGTCCTTTAAGCCACCTGCATACCTTATAAGATCAATTAAATTTTCTCCTTGAATTAACTCATAACGAGTAGGCCGATTGACAGCTCCTCGTATCAAGACAACTCTATCAGCAATTGGAATATGAATGAAATCATTTTCTTCCAAATACAATTCTTCTTGAGTAGCAGGGTTCAGCAAAAATTTATAAACATCAATATTCTTAATTTTCTTACCACTTCTGTATAGCTCAATATTCCGCACGGAACCAATATCCGTCGGTCCACCTCCAGCCACCAAAGCATTAAAGGCAGTATTAATAGCAGGCAAATTGAAACTTCCTGTATAAAAAGCTTCTCCTGAAATATTTACATTTATTGTTCTAGAAAAGTTTAATGTAAGCTCGAAATCCTGAGGTCTAAATTTGTAAAATTTAGAGAATCTACTTTTAATTTTTTTCTTCGCATCCGCTAAAGTTAGACCTTTCAAATTTATTCGATCCATTCGAACAGGCTTAATATAACCTTCCTTGTTTATCTCGAATACGACGTCCTCTTCTGACTGTCCCCAAATTGAAACCGTAATAAAATCACCAACACCTAAGACATAAGAATCAGGTGGTTTTACATCCTCAGATTTACGGAATAGCTTAATGCTTTTATTTCGAAAAACTTGTTGTCCCCATGTACGTGCTTTAGGCAAACTATCTGTTAAAGCATCATTAACTTGTTCCGACACTGCCTCCTCAAAAGTTGCTCCCTCTTTTACGGCATCTTGGATTTCATCTGTATTTGTTTTTACTGCAGCCTTTTCTTCTTCATTCTCAAATTCTACCTTTTTCTCAGTTGCAGGAACTGTAGTTGCTCTTTCGTTTCTTTCTTCTGCAGCTTGATTATCTCTTTTTTCAGCTTCCATTTCAGCCACCACATTGCGCAATGCTCCTTCTGCTTCTAACAATTCAACAGGATTGTTTGGGTCCATACTTTCCAGATCATACCCTCTTAGCATCATACGCCTTCTAACTTCATTTTTATCTAAACCTCGATTTTGCAACTCTTGCTCAGCTTGTGCCTGAGTTGGGATCTGACCAAATGAAATTCCTGAAAAGAAAAGTAAGAAAAAGTGGAGGAGAAAAATTTTTCTCATTGGAGTGAATTTGTAAGTTTTGATTTTGGCAAAAAAGAATGTGTCTGTCAATTTAGGAGCGCAAAGGTAATTATTTATTGAAATTTTATGAATTTAATATTTAACCGTTTTTAGGGATAATTTTAGCGTAAAACCACAATGAATACATTAACAAAAAAGCAAATAAGAGACGCAATTTTTAAATGGGTGTCACTAATCTCTTTTGCTGTTTACTTCCAAGCATTCAAATTTAACTAATTATTAATATCATCCCGACTATTGAATATGGCGTTTATTCCGCTTACTTTTGCGACCTAATTTTTCGAAAATGACAAAGAATAGTAACACGTACGCAGCAATCATGGCTGGTGGAATTGGTAGCCGTTTTTGGCCTGCTAGTAGAACGGAAAGACCTAAACAGTTTTTGGATATTATGGGCGTTGGCAAGTCACTCATCAGACTCACTTTCGAGCGATTTTTGAAGCTTTGCCCTGCTGAGAACATTCTTATTGTAACCAATGG
>CALHBQ010000149.1 GCA_937930815.1 uncultured Saprospiraceae bacterium
GGGATACTGGTGCAGCCCAAATTGTCCTCGAAGAAGCAGGTGGAAAAGTCCTTCATTTTGAAACGAAAAAGCCATTGGATTATAATAAGGAGAATTTGTTGAATCCGTTTTTTGTGGCTTATGGGAATTGTGATTAGTTGATTCAAGTTACAACCAATTCCGAAGGAATTAAATATGAATAGCCCCGAATGAAATTCGGGGTCTAATATGTGACAAATTATTTAGCTGACTCTGAAGGAGTCGAACAAACAAATCGTATAGTTCAACACCTTCGGTGTTGCTACAAATCACTTGTTTTCTTTTCCCCGAATTTCATTCGGGGTTATTCATATTCAACCACTTCGTGGTTTCTTATACCGAACTAAGGCTAATAAATTGGTCACTAATTTTTTGTTCAATTACGTTCTGAATAATGATAAAGGTTTTCCTGAAATATCTAAACCACCAAAACACAGGGCTACTCGCCCTTGCTCTTGCGATGTTTGGAATGATTTACGGGAAAGCGTTTTTGAGCATAGGAACGATTCTTTTATTTGCACATGGATTACTTCATCCTGATTGGAAAAAGCACTTTCAATTGCTTTGGAAACACAAAGGCTTTTTGGCGATCGTCTCGATTTTTATATTATATGCAGTGACTGGTTTTTGGTCTGATAATACGGATTATTGGATAGGACGAATGCGGATGAAATTACCATTTGTCGCCGTTCCTTTTGGGATGTTGGCGATGAAGGATTTTGATAGGAATCTTTTTGACAAAGTGATGTATGGTTTCTTTTGGTTGGTGGCGTTGACTTCGATTGGTTCGTTGATTTATTCGTTTTGGAATTTAGAACTAATCACTGAAAATTATAAGAAAGGGCAGGTTTTGCCACTGCCGACTCACCATATTCGATTTAGTTTGATGGTGGTTTTTTGTATTTGTTTTGGTTTTTATTTTTATGTGAAAAAGTATTTTTTGAAAAATAAAAAAGAGATTCCTATCACATTAGTAATGACTATTTTTTTAGTGCTTTTTCTACATGTTTTAGCGGTTAGAAGTGGATTGTTGGCGTTGTATTCTGTTGCAGTTTATTATTTGTTGCGTTATCTTTTTTTAGAAAGTAATAAAATACTTGCGTTCGGATTTGTGCTCGTTTTTTTTGTTGGAACATTTGCAGCGTATAAAAATATACCGACCCTCAAAAACAAAATTGATTACACGTTTTTCAGCGTAGATTCCTTTTATAAAAATAAAAAACTTCGCGACCTGTCTGATTCTCGTCGAATCGGTTCATTGATGGCAGGTTATGAATTGACACGAGAGTTCCCTTACAAAGGTGTGGGTTTTGGGGATTTGATAGACAAATCAAACGAATGGATGGCCAACAATTATCCAGTTTTGGAGGGATTGGGTTTGATGCCGCACAATCAATATTTATTTGTTTCGGCAGGGGCAGGTTTGATTGGCTTGATTTGGTTTTTAGTCGCCAGTATTTTACCGTTTTTTTATAATAAAAATTGGAGCGATCCGCTCTTCGTTGCGCTGAATATTACGGTGTTTTCTTCCTACTTGGTCGAGCATACAATTGAAACGCAGGTGGGAATTGCTATCTATGTTTTTCCAGTGGTAATGATGATGCGGGCGAGAGTTGGAGAGAAGTGAGACCGCTTCGTTTTTAGATAATAGACGCAAGACGACTCACTGCGAGAAGTTTTGACTTTCTTTGTATCTCCCAACAATTTAGCAATTAAACAATCACAACAATCAATTAATTGAATTGGACTTCCTACATCAACGGTTTTAAAAACTACATGAAGCTCGAGCGAACGCTCAGCGGTAATACCGTCGAGTCCTATCTGCGCGACGTAGGAAAATTGGTCAACTATTTACAAATCGAAGGCATTGAATCAAATCCAGGTGATTTAACTCACGAAGACTTTCTTTCTTTTCTAAAATTCATGAATGAATTGGGTTTGGAATTGCGGTCGCAATCTCGGATGATATCGGGCATCAAGTCATTTTATAAATATCTTTTGCTCGAAGACATTATCGACAACAATCCAACTGAACTACTCGAATCGCCAAAAATGGACAGACGCATCCCTGCAGTTTTGACCTATGAAGAAATTCAATCCATGCTGGCGGTGATAGATTTGAGTCACCCACAAGGTACTCGAAATCGAGCAATGTTAGAAACACTTTACGCCTGTGGCCTGCGCGTAAGTGAGTTGATAAATTTGAAATTGACCAACATGTTTTTGGATGTCGGTTTTGTAAAAGTGGTTGGGAAAAGCGACAAAGAACGACTCGTACCGATAGGGGAGGAAGCCATCAAACACATCCAGTTTTATGTAGATACGGATCGCAAAAAACTGAAAATTCACCCAGACCATGAAAACATCGTTTTCCTAAATCGAAGAGGAAAAGGATTGACACGCGTGATGATTTTTTACTTAATAAAAGATTATGCAAAAGCGGCGGGGATTGAAAAAACGATTAGTCCGCATACCTTTCGCCATTCTTTTGCGACGCATTTGATTGAAGGTGGCGCAGACCTCAAAGCCGTTCAAGATATGCTCGGCCACGAGTCGATTACGACCACAGAAATTTATACCCACCTTGATAATGATTTTTTGAAAGAAACGATTTTGCAATTTCATCCACTCAACCAAAAGTAGAACGGAAATTTATTTCCGTTTGAAAAAAAGTTTTCCCTGAGCGAAGCGATAGGGAATGGGAGCGAAGATCGATTTCCATGTTTGTTGACTTCGGCTTCGCTCAGCCAACGGCATCGGAAGCGTATCCTGAGCGAAGCCGAAGTCAACACGCACGAAGCACCATTCCACCATCACAAAACATACTTCTCAAACAAATCTTCCAGAACAAGATCAGGATCAACGCACAACCCCGGATGAACTTTAGAACTCTGAATAATCGTGCTCCGTGTCGCAGTGAGCCAACCAAAACGACCAGATAAATCTAACTGAGCAATCGCGCCACCTTCCTTTTTTCCTTGACTGATCAAGTCCCACGTTTTCAAATAATCTGATAACTCAGAAATATTTGCGTCTGCAAAAAGCGCTTTAATCCGCACCTCGTCAATATGGAATTTTACTTTTAAGAATCGGTTTCTTTTGCAGTAAACGGCGACGCCTACATTGATAAATTCACTTCGCTCGACCCGTGGCACAAAGCGAATGAATGCATATTGAAAAACCTGTTTATCTGGCATCTTTCGCTTCTTTGGTGAGTAAATCAAGATTTGAAATTCGGGTGTTCAAATATGCGAAATAGGTGGCTCGACCTTCATCGGGAGTAAAAGTATTTGCCTCATCAATTAAAAAATCATCAGGAATCAAATCGACGATTTCTTTTATTCTTTCGGGCGTTAGGACTTTTTTGATTTCGATTACTGCTTCATCCAACATCGTTGCCTTAGCTAAAAGCACATGGTCTTTGATAGCTGGAAAAGTTCTTTTTGAGTGCGCTTCCCAACTATTCCAATTGTGATGGAAATATAGACTTGCCCCATGATCGATGAGCCAGAGTTCATTGTTCCAATTCAATAAATTGGTGTTACGAGCGGTGCGATCGATGTTGGTGATGAGACTATCCAAAATCACAGTTTTAGAAGCTTCCAACGGGGCAGCAATAGAAACTAACGGGTCGAATGTGATAGAACCAGAAAGATAATGTAACCCAAGATTGAGTCCAACACTGAATTTGAGTAAGTCCTGAATTTCTTCATCCGCTTCCGATTTGCTAAACGAATTATCTAAGTTCATCAAAACCAATTCGGGGATTTTTAAGCCGATGGCTCTTGCCATTTCTCCGCCGATCAGTTCAGCTATCAATGCCTTTTTTCCTTGACCTGCTCCTCTGAATTTGATGACATACAAAAATCCGTCATCTGCTTCTACCAATCCAGGCATGGAACCGCCTTCTCGTAGCGGCATCAAATAGCGAACTACTTCCACCGTCCGTATTTCGTGATTTATCATAGCGCGAAGGTAGGGTTTGTTAATGGTAAAAAATACTACCGCAACACCAACACATCTCCCGAAACCAATTCTTCTCGATTATTTTTCAAATTCAAATAAGAGAAAACCAAAACATAAACCCCTTCCTCTGCGAGTGCGTTACCGCTTTTTCCATCCCAAGCAAAAGGAGGTTTTTTAGTTTCAAAAAGTTTACCACCCCAGCGGTCATAGACTTCCATTTTTTGACCGAGGAAATTTTTGCCAAGTGGTTCGAGCAAATCATTGATGCCGTCATTGTTGGGACTAAACGAAGA